>JAFDEW010000471.1 GCA_019310125.1 Deltaproteobacteria bacterium
TTAGAATTTGTCAAATTAATGAGCGTAAAATTTGAGAGAAGACTCATCATTACAGACGATAGCTGCGGATGATTCTTCACTTGTCGAGTATAAGTTGACTGAAACATAGGAAGGTTGAAAAGTGTCTAACTGGTTTATGACCTGGCTGCTGCGTTCGCCGTTCCATGGACTTATCAGCGGTAGTATTTTATTGATCACCTACAATGGCCGGCGTAGCGGGACGCAATACTCAGCTCCGTTGAATTACTTTCGTGATGGCAATACATTGTGGGTGACCAGTGTCCGCGACCGGAGATGGTGGCGTAATTTCCGGGGTGAATGGCCAATCCGCGTGCTGCTGCAGAGGGTGGAGATTGAGCATGACTGGATGCAGGATGCAAGTGAGAAATATATTGAAGCTTTTGCAACTTTTGTAATGGAAATGAGTAGGTACATAGAGCGTGAGGCACACATTTACGGTTTTGATTATATTGAGATGAGTAATAGACAATTTGACGATGCCGTGTGCCAGGTTGTAGATTCGTTGCTGAAAAGATAACAAATGCGTGCACACGGACGCCAAACCCGCTGCGCGGATTTGACGCCAGTGACGCTAACCGTTATGCCGTCACAAGGTAATCATCTCTAAAAGTAACTACTCAGGCTGAATGAGTCAAAAGTCAGAATAAATAGTGACAAATGATTCTATACAAGAAGGGGAAAATTATACACAATATGATGTATGACTCCAAGCCTCAAAATCACAGAAGAAGATATCAGGGCAGCCTACAAGGTGGGCGAAGATGCCATTGTTGACTTGTTCATGCAGATGAAAACAATGATGGAAACCATGGAAGCAAGGATCCAAGTGCTTGAGGATCGACTGGCGAAAAACAGCAGCAACAGCAGCAAACCGCCATCGAGTGATGGCTATCAAAAACCAGCGCCCAAAAGTTTGCGAAAACGGCATGGCAGGAAAAGTGGAGGGCAAACAGGGCATCAAGGAAACACACTTAGAGCAGTTGAGAAACCAGACGTGATCGAAGTTCATCCCATTCATGTCTGTAAAGAATGTGAGCGAGCCTTGGTAGAAGAAGAGATCAGGCATTATGAAAAGCGACAGGTGTTTGATCTACCGCCGGTGAAGATCATGGTTACCGAGCATCGGGCTGAGGTGAAGATATGTCCGAATTGTGGGATGAGAAATAAGGCGGACTTTCCCGCAGGGATGACGCAACCCGTCCAATATGGTTCAAAGATCAAATCACAGATGGTGTACTTCAATCAATATCAATTACTTCCATTGGAACGTTTGGTTGAGACAATGCAGGACTTATATGGCATTGCGCCATCAGAAGCGACAGTGATTGCAGCCTGTCAGGAAGCAGCCCAAAAAGTCAAACCAGGTCTCGAGGACATCAAAGAACATCTTATACGTAAAGAGCCAGTGGTGCAATTTGATGAAACCGGGGTGCGCGTTGATGGCAAACTACACTGGCTGCATTCCGTTAGTACAGAAGAGCTGACATATTATGTCATTCATGCTAAGCGCGGCCAGAAAGCGATGGATGAGATCAATGTCCTGCCAAACATGCGGGGTCGTGCTATTCATGATGGTTGGTCATCCTATTTTAAATATGATGTTCAACATGGATTGTGTAACGCCCATCATCTGAGGCGACTGATATTTCTAGAAGAACGCTATCAACAAACCTGGGCAACAGAAATGGTCAATTTGCTTGTGGAGATAAAAGAAACCGTTGAAAAAGCAAAGGAAAATCAACAAACTTGTCTGACGAAGATGCGATTATCTGACTTTGAAAACCGATATGACCTTCTGGTGGAAACGGGATTGAAATCCAACCCTTTCCCCAAACCAGTGAAAGGTGAGCCAAAGAAACGAGGCCGTCCTAAGCAAACCCCGGCACAAAATTTATTGAATACGTTCAAATCCCATAAAGCGTTTGTGCTAGCATTTATGTATGATTTTCGGGTACCTTTTGATAATAACCTGGCTGAACGAGACCTCCGTATGATGAAGGTCAAGCAAAAGATATCGGGATGTTTTCGAACGCATAAGGGTGCTGATACTTTCTGTCTGATCCGTGGATTTATCTCTACTACTCGTAAAAATGGCAAGTGTGTGTTGGAAACCTTGCGCCAGGTTTTTGATGGAAAATCTTATCTTCCCGAGTTATTATTTTCAGGCTGAGTAGTTACCAATTACTA
>JAFDEW010000472.1 GCA_019310125.1 Deltaproteobacteria bacterium
TTGTTTCATAATATTAGCCTCATTCAGATTGGGTTGTGGTAAAATAATAAAATTATAACATAATTGAAGTCTAAAAACAAAAAATGGTTGCCGATTATTTTTATACACCGAACGGGCTCTTCAGCCGCAGGTATTATCTGTCGGCTGAAAGAGCGAAGTTATGTGCATAAGTCTATTTCTTAATGGTTATCGGTAAGCCCTGCACACCGGCATAGAAGACTATAATTTCTGCAGTTTCATTGCCTTCATTTTTGCCATAGTGCCACTTACCAACCACTTCGACGATTGAATCTCCGGCTTTTAGATGCAAGGTTTCTTTGTCTTTTGTCACTACAGTTAGTTCTCCTTTTAATAATACACCTGCATTAATCACCGGATGTTCATGTAGTGTCAATTGTACATTTGGTGGAATTTTGATACGTAGAATCGTTATCTCCGGCTTGCCTTTTGGATAGTTCGGAAGATCTCTCCCGTCCCAACTTGCACTCGTTTTGGCCAATACCTCAACTTTGGCGGTATTTACCTCTTGAGCCCAAACATTACCTGTTAGCAATAATATAAAACATATTCCGCATAAAAGTTTTTTCATTACTTCTCCTTCATGTACGCATAACATGGGCATAACGTGCGGAGTTGAGCATAGCGAAAACCCGTCAGCGTTCATTCCATGGTTAGCGTATTGCTTTAATAACCAATCCGTCTTTTCTTTGGTAGCGGATCTGGTTTTAAAAGTTGCTTGATTGCTTTAATCAACTCTATAATCTGTTCATCATGGTCAGCCAGGTGCCGTTCGATCTGTACGATCCGTCTCGACAGTTCTTTGTTCTCTGCTATCATCCGGCGTAACTTCACAAACGCTCGCACAATGAAAACGCTAACTTCAATTGCCCTCGGGGAATTCAGGATATTTGCGGCCATTATAGCACCATGTTCCGTAAATGCATAGGGTAAGGATCTGGAATATTTCAGTTTTGAGAGGTGGTCGCAATTTGCGACAACCTCGGACTTTTCTTCTGGTGAAAGTTGAAACATGAAATCACCAGGAAATCGATCTTTGTTCCGTTTAACCTGCTCATTTAGTCGTTTGGTCGCTACACCGTAAAATTCTGCCAAATCCGCATCGACAATGACTTTTTCACCCTGGATAAGCAGGATACGCTGCTCTATTTTTCCAACAGGAACAATCGCCTTTTTCTCAGGCATGGATATTAAGTCCTTTGTTTTCATGGTTTAGCTGGTCGCAAATTGCGACCACAGCACAGGTAGCAAAAAATGTTAAAAATATAAAATGCCCAAAATTGCTATATTCCGACATATTTAGTTTGAGCACAAATTTCGTGAAAGCCCACCATGGTATAATGACAAAAATAGACAAGACCAAAGGATACAATGCCATCAAAAATTTATTGGTATTTATTCTCAATTGGACCTTCACTAAAAAATTCTATAATCTCTTGAGCATAACAAGTCTTTTAAAGACGCATAACATTCAGAACAAAATATATTTTCATATCATAATTCTAATTTAATATGTTGTGTTCAAAAGCAAATCGAATGCAAACGAATGTCTGAGGGAGCGACTTGAACCTCTTTTGCTAATTCTGGAGTTTCTTAAAGCAGATTTATGGCACGTTGAAGCACCTTCTCGCTGAGATGATGACACTTGATTAACCCCAAGTATGAGAATGGTGGTGATATGAATATGTGAGATTTAATTTATGGTGCAACAAACATACCAAAACTAACCAATTGATATCATGACTATTTAATTTTAACAGGATTCTCTGGTGCCCATTTTTTTGTGCAGTGTGCACAATTTTCTGTGCAAATAATGGAGCTATCTGTCGTGGCAGGAATGCCGGTCATCACAGCTTGGTCTTGATGTCACAAATTGCAATGTCGAGCTTATCATCTCCTCTTAAGTGTGCGTTTTGGGGATCTTTGCCACCGAATGGGCGCGAGATGAACTTCACAGAAAACTGTTCAGTTGTGCATTGGTTAAAGATTTTTTAAAAAAGGCCGATAATAGAATAGTAAAATAATTTTATGAAATTCCTGTAGGCGAACCCGTTGGAGACATATAACCTATTGAAATTTACATTTTTCGAGTGTTTCTCGATCTGTCCCGTTGAATCGGTTTCTCCGCTGCGTTCCGACCTAGGGAGACAGGATTTTTGATTCGCTTCAATGACGAATGATTGAGGTCTC
>JAFDEW010000473.1 GCA_019310125.1 Deltaproteobacteria bacterium
CAATTTTTACCTTTCTTTTTTTTATAGCTTTGGTAAACAGGTAAAATGATATTTGCAGGAGGCAAAACATCATGAAAATTTTGGTAACAGGGGGCAAGGGGCAGCTGGGTACCGATTGCGTTCGAGTATTTCGTGAAACCCATGAGGTGCTGGCCATCGATTTAGACGAGCTGGATATTACCCGACGGGACGATCTGGAAGCGTTGGTCCAAAAATTCATGCCGGACATCATCATCAATTGTGCGGCATATACCCAGGTGGATAATTGTGAAATTGAAAAAAAATTAGCCTGGAACGTTAATGTAACGGGTACGGAAAATCTTGTTAAGTGTATGGATAAACAGGGTGAACGGTTAATTCATATCTCCACGGATTATGTTTTTGATGGAAGAAAAAAAATACCGGAGCCTTATGTGGAAACGGATCAACCCAATCCGGTTTCATATTACGGGAAGACCAAATATGAGAGCGAAAAAGTGGTTCAGAGGGCATCGGATCGGCACGTTATCGTCAGGCCCGCTTGGATGTATGGCGTGAACGGTTACAATTTTCTGAAAACCATGCTTTCCCTGGCCTTGAAAAATCCGGGGCATGAAATCAAAGTGGTGAATGACCAGTACGGTTCGCCCACATGGTCTTATGCACTGGCCCTTCAGATAGAGCGGATAATGGATGCCCACGCCGGGGGAATATATCATGCCACCGGAGAGGGATTTTGCACCTGGTTTGAACTGGCCGAATATTTTCTTAACAAAATGCAAGTGCCCCATAATATTGTTCCCTGCACCAGCCGGGAATATCCGACTCGTGCACAAAGGCCGAAAAATTCCATTCTGGAAAACCGGCATCTTAAGGAAAAAGGGATCAATATTATGTCTCAATGGCAGGATGACATCGATGAGTTTGTTTCCGGCTTTGGAGAAGATTTAGTGGCCGAGATACTAAAGTGAAACATAAGTTGAGCTCGTCTTAGGGGAAAATGAGAATATGAAAAACATGCTGGTTACAGGAGGGTGCGGGTTTATCGGGGCCAATTTTGTGAGATATCTTTTAGAGGAGTCGGATTTTACCGGACGGATCATAAATCTTGATAAACTGACCTATGCAGGCAATCCGGAAAATCTCGCTGATATTGAAACGGATTATAAAGACCGGTATATTTTTATCAAGGCCGACATATGCGATGGAACCCGGATGGCTGAAATATTTGAACACTATGAAATCGACAGTGTCTGTCATTTTGCCGCCGAATCCCATGTGGACCGATCCATCGCAAAACCCGGTGAATTTATCCAGACCAATATTGTCGGGACCTTTAATCTCCTGGAGTCCGCAAGAATTCACCGGAACCGTATGATACTCTTTCACCACATCAGCACGGACGAGGTTTACGGCAGTCTGGGCAGGGAAGGCCATTTTAAGGAAACCACGCCTTATAAACCCAACAGCCCGTATTCCGCTTCCAAGGCCGCTTCAGATCATCTGGTTCGGGCATATTACAAGACCTATGGTCTGCCCATGACCATCTCCAATTGTTCGAACAATTACGGCCCGTATCAGTTTCCGGAAAAACTCATTCCGCTGATTATTCTAAATGCACTTGAAGGAAAATCATTGCCGGTTTACGGAGATGGGAGAAATGTCAGAGACTGGCTGTATGTCAAAGATCACTGCATCGCAATTTGGACAATCATGAAAAACGGAACGTCGGGAGAGACCTACAATGTCGGAGGCAACAGCGAGTTGGAGAACATTAAAATCGTTGAAATGATTTGTGATATTTTAGATGAGAAGAACCCATTAAGCGACGGTGGTTCCCGAAGGGATCTGATTACCTTTGTAAAGGACAGGCCCGGTCATGACTTAAGATATGCCGTGGATTTCAGCAAATTAAGTAAAAACTTGAACTGGCGCCCCAAACAATCCCTTGAAACCGGAATTCGTGATACCATTCAATGGTATATGGATAACCGGGAATGGGTCGAGCGGGTGAAAAGCGGGGAATATCAGACCTGGATAAAAACTCATTACTCATAATTTCATTCGGCTCGGGCTAACGCTTGCTAAAGCCCTTCAAACAGTCAGTCAGTTTCCAAGAGAAACACGCCGTGGCTACGCTGCGCCAATCAAATACGTTTACCCAGTTAAAACGGATAACATACGACGCAAGATGATTGTATTTATTTTATGTATTTTT
>JAFDEW010000127.1 GCA_019310125.1 Deltaproteobacteria bacterium
TAATTTTGTTTATTTGCTTTTTTTTCAGCCAGGCGGTATTGGGCCAGGATTCTTCTCAGAAATTAAATTTTACACCACCTGTATCGGGTCTTTCCCCGGATGATATTATTCAGAAGGTTGAATCCCGGTACGCGGGTCCAGGCTTTTCGGCCTTTTTTTTTCAAGCTTCAACAATTAAAGCCATGGAAATAACAGATAGTGCATCGGGGAAAGCTTTTTTCAAACGTCCCGACAAAATGAGATGGGAGTATGAGACGCCCGACCGTCAAACCATAATAACCAATGGCAATACGTTATGGATATACAGACCGGAAGACAACCAGGTTATGGTGGGCAAGGCTCCTTCTTTTTTCGAGGATGGCAAAGGATTCAGTTTTCTTTCGGATATGGAGTCGGTAAAGAAGAAATTTTATATTCTTCTCGAAAAAAAAGTTGAAGATGACACCCATGTGTTGAAACTTTTACCCAGAGAAAAAACATTCGATGTATCGGTTATATATCTGTTTGTTTCAACAAAGACTTTTGAAGTGGTTAAAATTGTTACCTATAACTCATACGAGGATGAAACACGAATCGAGTTTAAAGACATTCAGTTTAAACGGAAACTCGATGAATCCCTGTTCAATTTTAACATACCTGAAGGTGTTGAGGTATTGCATCTTGACGAGCAGTGAGACCTTTATTGGGAGTGATTTAAACTTTTTTTATTGCCACTAAGACACCAAGGCACGAAGTAAGAATAATAAATATATCCTTTGTGTTTTTGTGCCTTTGTGGCAAATAAGCTTTTGTTCCGGCTTGTTCAGATTAGGAAGGAACCGTAGAATGAAAGAAAAAATAAGAAATTTGTTAAAAAAAAGAAACGCCATTATGCTTGTGCATAACTACCAGCCGCCTGAAATCCAGGATATTGCGGATCTTTGCGGTGATTCACTGGAACTGAGCATCAAGGCGGCCCAAACCCATGCCGAGGTCATCGTGTTTTGTGGTGTGCATTTTATGGCTGAAACCGCTTCAATCCTGTCTCCGGACAAGACCGTGCTCTTGCCCCGTAAAGATGCCGGATGTCCCATGGCGGATATGATAACCCCGGAAGCCCTTAAAACCAGACTGGATGAACTTCCTCACATGCCGGTGGTCACCTATGTTAACTCAACTGCAGCGGTAAAGGCGCTTTCAACCATATGCTGCACGTCGGCCAATGCCATAGCCGTTGTAAACAGTCTGGATGCTCAAGACGTATTAATGGTTCCCGACCGAAATCTCGCCAGGTATACCGCTTCTCATACGAGCAAGAAGGTTCATGTTTGGAATGGATACTGCCCGGTTCACGATTTATTAACCCGGGAAGATGTCAAAAAAGTGAAGCAGATTCATCCCGATGCTGTTTTTATGGCCCATCCCGAATGCCGTCCGGAAGTTCTTGCCCTGGCGGATCATGTGTTTAGCACTTCGGGAATGATCCGGTTCGCCGGTGAATCCAAGCACCGGGCTTTTATTGTCGGAACTGAGGTGGGATTGCTTTATCCTCTGAAAAAAGCAAATCCTGGAAAAGAGTTTTATCCGGCTTCCGGGGCCATGGAATGTCCGGATATGAAAAAAATTACCCTCCATGATATTGTCAGGAGCCTGGAATTACTGGAAGGGGAGGTCAAGGTGCCCGAAAAAATACAGCGCTTCGCACTAAAAGCGGTTCAACGGATGGTAGATCTGTCTCTATGAGAAGGGAGTGTAGGAATTCGGAGGTTCAGAACTTATAGGTTCGGCTCACAAATCTTAACTGTACACAATATTGCGAAAGGATTTGATTCTGAAACAAACCAAGAACGGGTGTAAATCAAAACCGTTTGTTATTAGTTAGTTGTGATTTCCGGTTTATCCGGGTTATGGTTATTTTGATTGGAAGGGGGTTCAACAAAGAGGAAGGAGATTCTATTTCGGCCTTGGGCTTTTGAATTATACATGGCCTGGTCAGCTCTTTTGATAACTTTTGATAATTGTTCATTTTTAAAATATTCGGTAAGACCGATACTTATGGTTATGGTTACCACTTTATCGGGTTCCGGCAAAAAACGCTCTAACTCCACAGCTCTCTTTATCCTGTTGGCAACATTTTTTGCCTTTTTACCTTTTGTTTCCGGCAGGATAACCGTAAATTCCTCTCCACCATATCTGTAAGCGGAATCCATGGTTCTGAGGCATGACTTAATAATCTGGCTAATCCTGACCAGCACTTTATCGCCTTCAAGATGGCCGTATGAATCATTATACATCTTAAAGTTATCAATGTCCAAAAGCAAAAGTGAAAGTGAATGGCCGTAGCGGCTGCACCGGCCAATTTCTACTTCGAGCTGTTTGTAAAAATGCCTTAAATTATAAAGTGTTGTGAGACCGTCTGTTATCGCGAGTTGCTCCAGTTTGTCGAGCACACGGGCACGATCCTTGATGACTTGCCGATTTTTCAATACTTTTTTTAGTCTTAGCAACAGTTCTTCGAAACGAAAAGGTTTAAAAATAAGATCGCTGGCGCCTTTGGTTATAACTTCTTCATAAGAATATTCGTTACTGTAACCCGTCATTACAATGACATCTATATCATGATTTTGTTTCATAATATCGGTAAGTTCAAGGCCATCCTTACCGGGCAGCATTATGTCGGCTATGGCGACGTTCACATGGTTTGATTTTAATAATTCGACTGCTTCTTCCGCACTGGAAGCCGTTATGCAATTGTATCCCGACTTGGTTATAAATTCGTGCATCGAATCTTTTATCTCAGTATCGTCGTCGACGATTAAAACGAGTTCATCCATCTTTTTTTTGACCATGGTCTTGTTTTTATATGAATATATTTTCTATAATTATATATGGCTGTAAAATTCTATCCCGCCATAAGCGGGATCAAAATCACAAAGCTTTCAACAGCAACCGGTGTATTCCATCATTCCATATATGTTAGCGGGGATAAGCCTCTAAGACCGATCACTGTTTCTTAATTACCGGGGTTGACATATTTAATAACAATTTGATAAAAGGCGTTCTCTTTTCTTTATTAATAATTATCGGAGAAACATGGGGTGAATCTGACACTAATCTATTTATTATAATTTCAAAGCAAGATTGTGTCAACAGACTTTTGGTTGATTGTTCAAAAGAGATATTATAAACAATAATGAAAAATATCCGAAATTTCAGCATCGTAGCACATATTGATCACGGCAAATCCACGCTTTCCGATCGCCTGATACAAATGACCCATGTGGTTATGGACCGGGATTTTAAAGATCAGATACTGGACACCATGGACATCGAACGGGAACGCGGCATTACCATAAAAAGCCAGTCCATTTGCCTGCCGTATACAGCAAAGAATAAACAGACCTATTCCCTGAATCTCATAGATACCCCCGGACACGTAGATTTTACTTATGAAGTTTCCCGGGCGCTTGCTTCTTGCGAAGGGGCATTGCTTTTGATAGATGCCAGCCAGGGAGTGGAGGCTCAGACCCTGGCCAACCTTTATCTGGCCCTGGAACATGACCTTGAAATTATACCCATAATCAACAAAATAGATCTGCCGTCGGCTGATATTGATCGGGTAAAAAAACAGATAAAAGAAGACTTGGGACTTGATCCGGAAACCGCAATACTCACATCGGCCAAGGAAGGCATTGGCATCGAAGAGGTGCTTGAGGGTATCGTAACTTATCTGCCGCCTCCCACAGGAGACCCGGATGCGCCCTTTAAAGCTTTGATTTTTGACTCCCACTATGATCCTTTTCGGGGAACCATTGTTTACTTTCGGGTCTTTCAGGGAAAAATAAAGCCAAAAGATCTGATTGTTTTTATGTCAAATAAGGCCGTTTATAAGGTTGAGGAAGTCGGAATATTTCAGATCCACCGAATACCACAGAAAGAACTTTCAGCAGGCCAGGTAGGCTATATGATCGCAGGCATAAAGACGGTCAGCGACACCCGATGCGGGGACACCATTACCTTAAAAGATCGTCCCTGTGAAACGTCCATGCCCGGATTCAAGGAAGCAAAACCCGTGGTTTTTTCTTCGATTTACCCGGTTGCCTCTGATGGCTACGAGGAACTGGCTATAGGCCTGGAAAAGCTGAAACTAAATGATGCGTCCCTTATTTATGAAAAAGATACGTCCGTGGCACTGGGATTCGGGTTCCGATGCGGCTTTCTGGGGCTACTCCATCTTGAGGTTGTTCAGGAGCGTCTTGAACGTGAATACGATCTGTCTTTGATACTTACGGCGCCTTCGGTCAGATACGAGATGGTCATGAATGACGGCTCCACATTAACTATCGACAATCCGGCCTTGTACCCGGATCCTACAAAGATTGAATACACAAAAGAGCCGTTTATACGGGCCTCCATTATCATACCGGATCGGTATATGGGGTCGGTTATGAAGCTCTGCCTGGATCGGAGAGGAATTAATAAGAATTATCAGTATCTGAGCAATAACCGGTTGGAGATGATTTTTGAACTTCCCCTGGCCGAAGTTGTTTATGATTTTTACGACAAGCTTAAGTCTGTTACCCAGGGATATGGATCTTTTGATTACGAATTGATAGATTTCAGGAAGACCGATCTTGTCAAGGTGGACATCCTGATCAACGGGGATCGTGTTGATGCCCTTTCCCAGTTGGTCCATCGGGACAGAGCGGTTGAACGGGCAAAGCGAGCATGTGAAAAACTGCGGGATGAAATTCCGCGACAGATGTTTAAAATAGCCATCCAGGGGGCTATCGGCGGTAATATTATTTCCCGCAAAACGGTTTCGCCCTTTAGAAAGGATGTTACAGCAAAATGTTATGGTGGTGACATAACCCGAAAACGCAAGCTCCTTGAAAAACAGAAAAAAGGGAAAAAACGAATGAAGATGGTGGGTCAGGTAATGATTCCCCAGTCCGCATTTTTATCCGTGCTGAAAACAGATTCAGATTGAAACCTTTGAAAAAAAAGTTTCAGATGAAAAGGTGATGAACTCGTAATAAGTCAAAACTGGGATGGCAAAGTAAAAAGTTCAAGGCGTCGCGAATTTCGTGGAATGAGGCGTACTTATGTACGCCTCAGTGAACACGAAATGATGCGCAACGCAGAAATTGGACTTTTTACGAAGCCGTCAAAGGTGAATAAATGGGAAAAACAATTGCCGAAAAAATTTTTGATGTCCACCATGTTGACAGCCCTGCAGAAAATGTTCATGTGATCCGACTGGACGCGGTATTCTGTCATGAGATTACAACACCCATGGCAATCAATGATCTGGTGAGCCGCAATAAGGACCGTGTTTTTGACACGGATAAAATCAAGGCGGTTATCGATCATGTTACGCCGGCAAAAGACTCGAAGACCGCCGAGCAGGGTAAAATTCTCAGAGATTGGGCCAGGCGCCACAATATTCTTGATTTTTTTGATATCGGCAGAAACGGAATTTGTCATGTGCTTTTCCCTGAAAAAGGATTTGTGCGCCCGGGGTTTACCGTGATCATGGGTGATTCTCATACCTGTACCCATGGTGCATTCGGTGCATTTGCCGCCGGGGTCGGGACCACGGATCTTGAGGTGGGAATTCTTAAAGGCGTTTGTGCCTTTCACTATCCTTCAACCATTAAAATAAACATCATCGGACGGATGCCCCAAGGTGTTTTGGCTAAGGACGTCATCCTTTCCGTGATCGGTCGTATAGGGGTTAACGGCGCCACCAACAAGGTTCTGGAATTTACCGGGCCGGTCGTGGATGCCATGACCATGGAATCAAGGATGACGTTGTGCAATATGGCGGTTGAAGCCGGGGGAACTTCGGGGATCTGCCTGCCCGACATAACCACTGTTGAATATTTATGGGAATTCATTGAAAATGAATATTCCGATAAAAAAGCGGCTCTCGATGATTTTAGCAGATGGGTTTCTGATCCCGACGCCCGATATGACCAGGTGATTGAGCATGATGTCAGTGGCCTGGAACCCATGGTTACATTCGGATATAAGCCCGATCAGGTAAAACCGGTCAAAGAGATGGAAACAATAAAGGTGGACCAGGTTTACATCGGCTCATGTACCAATGGTAGAATCGAAGATCTCAGAGTTGCCGCCCGGGAGCTTGACGGCCAAAAAATCAGCAATTCCGTACGGGGAATAGTCTCTCCGGCCACGCCAAAGATCTATCGTCAGGCAATGGAGGAAGGCATACTGAAAATATTTTTGGATGCCGGATTCTGCGTTACAAATCCCACATGCGGCGCCTGTTTAGGCATGAGCAACGGGGTATTGGCCCAAGGCGAAGTCTGTGCATCCACAACCAACAGAAATTTTAACGGGCGCATGGGCAAAGGAGGTATGGTGCACCTTGTAAGCCCTGCTACAGCGGCAGCCACAGCCATTGCGGGTTATATTACAAATTCAAGGCTTTTCAAAGGGTGATGGCTTCGTAAAAAGTCCAACTTCTGCGTTGCGCTGCATTCCTTGTCACTGCGACGTACTATACGTACGTCTCATTCCTCGGAATTTGCGCGCCTTGAATTTGGAGCTTTTTACTTTGCCATCACAATTTGACTTTTTACGAAATCGTCAAAGGTTAAGGGATATATCATGAAAAAATTTAGTGGAAAAGTCCTCTTTCTGGATAGAACGGATATCAACACCGACGAAATTATTCCGGCGAAATATCTTTCTGAGATTTCCAAGCAGGCACTTGGACCCAACCTTTTAGAAGATCTCAAGCTCGACGGATTCAGCTCCGGAATTGATATTCAAGAAAAAAGCGTTATCATCACACGGGCAAACTTCGGATGCGGGTCTTCCAGAGAACATGCCGTATGGGCGCTTGAAGTGAATAGCATTAACTTGGTCATCGCAGAAAGTTTTGCCAGAATTTTCAGACAGAACATGTTTAACTGCGGTATGATGGCAGTGGAACTGCCGGCGGAAACCATAGATCGAATCTTTACAGACTTTGTAGGCAAAGAAACTTATCTTGAAACCCATCTTGAAAAAAATATCTTTATCATAACCGCTGAAGATCTCCGGTTGGAGGTATGTTTTTCAATTTCCGACTTTGACCGTGCTCTGGTAATGACCGGGGGGTGGGTGGAGTACGCGGATTCGAAATATTGACGGTCTCGTAAAAAGTCCAACTTCTGCGTTGTGCTGCATTTCGTAACCATTCAACGTACGAAAAGTACGCCTCATGATTACAAAATTTGCACGCCTTGAATTTGAACTTTT
>JAFDEW010000128.1 GCA_019310125.1 Deltaproteobacteria bacterium
ATCGTAGATTTAATGCAAAGCATTATTTAACAGGGTAAATGTTTTGGGATTTGCTATTTGGAATTTCAATAAGTCAATGAATTTTTAATAATGCAAATCCCCTCTGGGGATAACCAAAGCCTGGTCCTCTGGGCCAGGATTCTTTACTCCTTCCCGTATGCCTGGTTTCAGGTGCCAGCGCCTCTGTTCATCATTCCTGACACCTGACACCTGACACCTGAAACCTTAAGATATGGAACAAAAATGGGGTTGAAATTCCATCTGTATACACGGCGATTTTCACCACCCCAGGTACCTTCTATTCAATCAGTGTCCAGCTGCCTTTGGTGGCCTTGATCATAACAATGTCTTTCATTGATAAGCCGTTATGATCCTGAGGGCTTATATTGTAAATGCCACTCATACCCACATACCCCTTGGTATTTTCGATAGCATCCCGGATTTTAGCCCTGTCCGGGCCAACCTTTTTAATGGCATCAATAACGATGAAGGCCGCGTCCGCTCCATAGGCGACCATTGTTCCCGGTTCATGGTTGAATTTTTCTTTATACGCCTTTACATAATCCAGAATTTTCTGTTTTTGGATGTCGGTGTCGGGAAGTTGATCCCCGACGACAATTTTGGTGGAAGGCATCATTACACCCTCTCCGGCCTCTCCGGCAACCTTCCAGAAGATAGGATCTCCGGCGCCGTGGCATTCAAACAGAGGCGCCTTAATCCCCAACTGTTTGACATTTTTGGCAATGATTCCCATGGCAGGACCCACAGTCCAGGCGATGATTCCGTCAACGTTTTTGGCGTTGATGCGGGTCAATTGGGCGGTGATATCAATATCCTTGGATTGAAAGGCCTCCTGGGCAGCAACCGTTACGCCATACTTGGGTGCCTGTACCATGACGTTCCTGAGACCGTCTTTTCCGAATCCTTCGTTGGAATAGAGAAATCCTATGTTTTTGATGCCATGTTTGCTCATGTACTGGCAGATCTTACCCATTGCATCTGCAGCCTTATACGGAGATTTAAACGTCCATTTGGGTAGCGAGTTTGGATCCTTTTTATCCAGAGGAGCCCTCAAGATAACATCTCCTCCCGAATGCATGAAGGTTGGAACCTTTTCCTTTTCAATGAATCCTCTCATGGCCATAGCTGTTCCGGTAAGTGTCGGTCCGATGATGGCCACCACGTCTTGGGATTCCAAAACTTTTTTCAGGGCCATGACCGCTTTGGTGGGGTTGCTCTCGGTATCTCCCATCACCATTTCCAGCATGCGGCCATTGATGCCTCCTTTTTGATTCACCTCATCTATGGCGAGTATTACGGCATCCCGCTGGGATGTTCCGATATGAGCGGCGCGGCCGGTTAGAGCAAAAATACCCGCAATTTTAATGGGTTCAGCACTATAGCAAAGTGGTGATCCCAACATAAAACTGACAGCCAGAGCCCCTACAACGATCATCAAAAATCTTTTTTTCATTTTTTCCCTCCTAATCCGGATAAACCGGAACCAAGAAATGTTTGCTACCAAGTCACAAAGGCACAAAGGATTTTATTTTGTTATTCTTTCTTAGTGTCTTGGTGCCTTTGTGGCGATAATAAAAAAGTTTTGCCATAAAAAGCACAAAAAATACAACCGAGGAACTACGCCTAAGAATCCTGTCCAAGATAGGCCCTTTTTACTTCCACAGTCTCAAGAAGATCAGATGCGATCCCATGGAACCGAATTTTTCCGGTTTCCAGCACATAGGCTCGATCAGATATTTTAAGCGCTGCTCTTGCATTTTGTTCTACCAGAAGAATGGTGGTTCCCTCATCTCTTAGTTTTTTAATAACAGAGATGATTTCTTGAACCACCAGCGGTGCGAGACCCAGCGAGGGCTCATCCAGGAGCAAAAGGACCGGTTTTCCCATCAACCCTCTGCCCATGGCCAGCATCTGCTGTTCTCCGCCGCTAAGGGTTTCCGCTCGTTGATTCAGCCGTTTTTCAAGAACAGGAAATAGCTGTAATATGTATTTAAAATCTTCTGATATTTTTTTTTTGTTCCGCCTTCCTCTCCTCCGATAAGCCCCGAGTTCGAGATTCTCCCGGACCGTTAACGGCCCGAAAAGATGCCTTCCTTCCGGAACCTGGATGATGCCCATCCCAACGATCTTTTCGGGAGAAAAAGATACGATATTTTCTCCTTTAAATACTATTTTTCCTTGGGATGGCCGGATCATACCGGAAATAAGGTTTAAAAGCGTTGTCTTTCCGGCGCCGTTTCCACCGATCAAAGCCAAAATTTCTCCCTCTTCCTGGACAAGAGAAATCTCGTCAAGCGCTTGAACCCCTCCATAGTGGGAACTTATGCCGTCTATTTTAAGCACAACCGGTTAAAACTCCTTTCCAAGATATGCCTCAATAACTTTAGGATTGTTTTGTATCTCTTTAGAACTCCCTTCTGCGATTTTTTCCCCGTAATTTAACACCATAATAATATTTGAGATGCCCATTATTAGATTCATATCATGTTCCACTAAAATAACGGTTATTCCTTTTTCCCTGATCTTGAGAATTGTGTGGGACATCTCTTTTGTCTCTTGTAAATTAAGTCCGGCAACCGGCTCATCCAGGAAAAGAAGTCTGGGTTCCATAGCCAATGCGCGGGCAATTTCCACCCGTTTTTGATCTCCGTAGGGAAGGCTGTCCACACGCAGGTCAGCCTTTGAATCAAGGTCTAAAAATTTTAACGTTTCATCGGTTTTTTGCCGAATAATTTTCTCTTCTTTCCACACCATAGGCGTACACATAAGGCACCTTAAAAATCCTGAGTGGCTCTTGGTATGTCGTCCCACCATGACATTTTCTCGAACCGTCATATTCTTAAAGACCTGGATATTCTGAAAAGTTCTACCGATTCCCATATGGGCCACCTGATAAGGACTTTTTTTAATCAGTTTTTGGCCTTCGAAAAACATATCGCCGGAACCCGGGGGATATATCCCCGTAATCAGGTTAATGGCGGTGGTTTTTCCAGCGCCGTTTGGGCCAATAATGGAGAAAATCAAGCCTTTTTCAACCCGGAAGGACAGGCGGTTTATGGCCTGTATCCCTCCAAAGTTTTTCGATATATCTTTTAGTTCAAGGATATAATCGGAATTGCTCACAATAAAAGCCACTCCTCAATTCAGAACTCCTGACCTGTAGACATAATTTCAACGTGACATGAAGGTTTAGTCGTAATTTCAGATGCAACAATTTGAACATCGAACATCGAACGTTCAACGTCGAACGTCGAATGTGGAAGGCGCTTGGCTTTGTCTTTATTATAAATGGTAGAATACATTATTCGATGTTCAGAGTTCGATGTTCGACGTGCATCTTTTATATGCCTTTAAGGTGTGAATTCTTCATTAAAATATGTTGAATCTAAATTTACAATAGGTCAGTAGCCCTGCAATTAGTGAGCTTTCTGTTTTATTGAAAGCTCTGTCTTCCAACCCGTATGGATCATAAAAGTGACTAAAATTTGAAGTGAGCTAAAGTGAACTAAAGTTAAGGAACTCGCCTGAGGCGAGGCCAGTTTAAAAATGATAGAATTCATCAACTTTAGGCACTTTAGATCACTTTTCACTTAACACTTTTAAATAAAATGAACAAACCAACTATTATACGTGATCGTATTTAAGATTGCGTGTACTAACCCTCATTTGTACTGTTATTCCTGTGATCAAATACCCTCTGGCTCTTTCGCAGCGTGCGAGGCAGGTCTCTATGTTCCAAAATCTCCACCCGGCACCTCACCAGTATTTTGCGTCGGATTTCCGTTTCCAGACGTTCGGCCAACTGCATATCATTTTCATTTCCGGTATTCGCTGCCCGTTCAACCTTGATCAGCATCATATCCCGTCCGCTTTCCCGTTGTTTGAGATGTATCTGAAATTCGCTGCCAAGCCCGTCCACTCGGCTCAGTGCATGGTCGATCTGGCTCGGATAGATATTTACCGCCCGGTATATAAACATATCATCCGTACGGCCGAGGATCCGGTCATGCATGGGTAAGGGCACGCCGCAGGGACATTTTTGATCAAAAAGGCGTGTAACGTCATGTGTTCGGTAGCGAATCAGAGGACTTCCTTCCTTTTTCAACGTGGTGACAACCAGTTCTCCCTGTTGGCCGCAAGGAACCGGTTTTAGTGTTTCCGGGTCAAGAATCTCAAAAATAAAATGGTCTGCCCAGTAATGGATTCCGTGGTGACGGCTGCAGTCCAGGCCCGTGCCCGGCCCATAAAGTTCGGTGAGCCCGTAAATATCAAAAATATGCTCAACCCCCATGAGTTCCTTGATGCGTGCTCGCATTGACGCACTGTGGCGCTCAGCTCCGAGGATAATCCTTTCAACTTTGATTTTAGATAAAAGATTACGTTTATGAATCTCCTCTGCCATGAGTAGGGCCATGGATGCCGTGGAACAGAAAACAGTGGTTTGCATATCTACCATCATTTCACAATGCATTTCCGCGTTGGCAGGTCCTAAGGGCACTGCCATGGCTCCGAACCGTTCACAGCCCGCCTGAAACCCCACCCCCGCAGTCCATAGGCCATAGCCCACGGCGATCTGCACACGATCTTCCCGGGTTAAGCCCGCAAGCTCATAGCATCTGGCAAACATATCGGCCCATACATCAATATCTCTTTGCGTGTAGCAGAGCACTTTGCGCTTCCCCGTGGTGCCTGAAGACGCATGAATGCGGACAATATCTTCAAAAGGCACTGCCCTCAAAGGGAAAGGGTATTCTTGCTGTAAATCGTCTTTATCGGTAAAAGGAAGATGTTCGATATCTTTAAGCGACCGGATATCTTCGGGTCGTATAGAAGGGCGAATTATTGTAAGCGTGGCCGACCGTCCATTTCAGGCCTTCACGCTGAATTTTTTTTAATTCGTCATCGTTCAAATCATAAGGAATAAAACTCATAATAACCGCCTCCAGTTATACAATCGCTTCGCGATTCTATTTAACGCGGCTTTGCCGCTCTAAAAAAGGAAAGTCCTATACTATCAAATTAGAATAAAAAAGCCGGTAATCTGAGAAGAAGCACCGGCTTTTAAATCAAAAGAGCTATGAGCTACTTCTGTCTCGATTCGCGAAGCTTCTCACAGCTCTAAATTTTTTGTTTTTACTTAGAATGGTGAGCAAACTTCATAAACTTCGCCACCACCACCAAAACATTAGTTTCATTATGGCCTTTCGCAAAGGTCTCATGACCACTGGTTATGATTTTATATGTTTGCCCTCGGTTAATTAACTACTTAAAACTTAAACAACTTTTTTTCCCGTCTGTTTGGAGCAAGCCTTTTTTCCTTACCTGAGTTGAAACTTTTTGTCAAGTAACTATAACCTGAATTGAGCGATTTTTTACTCGATCTGCACCGATCTCTTGCGCATCAAGGATCCGCGAAAATGCTCGACATATCCGCGGGTATGCCTGCGGTTTTCGCGAACCCTTATGCATCAAGATTTCAGCACATCTCTTCGCAAAAAATCGCTCAACTCAGGTATAAGCAGTATGGCCGGAAATTCTGATAATGATACGAAATCCAAAGCATCTGAAAAAAAAAAACACGGATATCCATTTTTCTATTGAAATTTTTAATTAGAAAGATAATATAGGGCAAATTTTTTTTGCTTCATTATGAGGAGGGAAAGGATGCATAGAATTCGAATCGGTGTATTGTGTATGATTATGGTTTTTGTTTTTGGGACATCTCTTGAAGTTGCCGGTCAGAATGAAGGATATAGTGAGCAAAATAAAGAGGTTATGCTTGTACCCATGGGGGTTATCGTACTTAAACCAGATGCGTCTGTGGACCAGAAGAAGTCTCCTGTTGAATTCAATCATTCCAAGCATTTTCGTTATGATTGCCGAACCTGTCATCACAAATGGGAAGGGAATGCCAAAATTTCCAATTGTACAACTTCAAGTTGCCATGATCTGCTCAACTCACCGAAAAAGCCTACAAAATATCTGGCTTATACGGATACGGGCATAAAGTATTACAAATATGCCTTTCATCAAAGCTGTATTGGGTGCCATAAAGAAATAAAAATTAAGAGAAAAAAAATGGAAATGTCGTTTACGACGCGTGAAGCGAAGCTGCCTAAAACCGGCCCCACCGCTTGCATAGAGTGCCACCCCAAAGAATAATCTTGACGGTTTCGAAAAAGCCCAACTTCTGCGTTGTGCTGCATTTCGCAATCATTCAACGTACGAAAAATACGCCTCATGATTACAAAATTTGCACGCCTTGAATTTGAACTTTTTACGAAACCGTCTAAATCGGACTTTTTACGAGTTCATCAATCTTGCTTTTTAAAAGATGTTAAAACAAAAGAAGATTGCAACCTTAATTAGAGAAAACAAAACACTGTTTATTATTATTGCAGTGGTTCTTTTCCTGGTTGAACTTGAAATTTTTGCGCTTGCAGCAATGAAATCCGGGCGCAAATCATGGCTTCAGGTGATTGATGCCAATGGAAACGTAATACATGAAACAGACGGTAAGAATCTTAGTGATTTCAATAAATATTATTTTGAAAAAACTTTCGGTCCGTTTGAACAATATCATGTTAAGCTTGAAACCAGGCAATTCCCTTTCCCCTTCAGAGCATGGTTCGTGGCGGCCGTGGGTATCCCGGTTGGCGCTATTCTTTTATTTGCGTTTGCTGTTCAGGCATACTTGTCCCTTTTTTATAAGGAACGGAATTCAGATCAATATGATGTGAAAAAAAACGAGCATGAATACCGTTTTGAAAAACTCATCGCCGCTGTCAGCCGTTTCAACATCTTTACCATAGGTTTCCTGGTATTGCTTGGGGTTTTTTCTTACTGGGTTGTGCCCAATCTGATCGTTCATGTGGGAAAGCTCGGTGTTGAAACCCTGACCCGATACAAATGGATCTTTTTGGCTTTTGGTATGGTTTTCTTGGGTTTTGCCATATGGGTAATCTATTTAAGGTATCTTCTGGCAAAAAAAGCCATAGAAAGCCACGCAGAAATCGATAAATATCGACTGCAGCTTGAATTTGATCACGGCAACAGATATCCTCTCCGGCTGATACACGATCAAAAAGAAACAACCGACACGTCGATTTGAGCCTCGGCATATAACGGTTAATTTCGAGACATGAGCCGGTTCGGGAACTATTTTGCCTTGACATTTGGCTTGATATTTGCAAAAAGAGCATTTTATTGATTTATAAGTATGATGAAGGCCCGGCGGTTTTTGCGGGTTGATTTCGCTCTAAAGGATTTTTCCCTTTGTCGGCGTGACGACCTGAAGCTTGGGACTACAAATGAGAGGATTTAAAAGGAGGTCAGAATTATGGCAAACGGGATCGTGAAGTGGTTCAGTGATAAAAAAGGGTTTGGATTTATTGAACAGGAAGACGGTACGGATATTTTTGTCCATTATTCTTCCATTAACATGGATGGGTTCAAAACTCTTGCTGAAGGAGAACGGGTGACTTTTGACGTGGAAGAGAGCGACCGCGGACCGTCAGCAAAAAACGTCCAAAAAGCTTAGTTTCTAAAATAATAATGTTATCAAAGGCATCTCATTGAAACAATGATGGGATGCCTTTTTTTGTTTGCTTTATCTGGAAGAGCCGGAATCAAACGTTACTCTAACTGTTTGTTCTGAAGCCACCTTTCAAGGCGACGAAGACCTTCTTTTATGGAGATCCGGGGGGCATATCCCAAGTCTTTTCCGGCAGCGCTGATATCGAACCAGTGAGCTTTTGCGAGTTCATCTGCCAGAAAACGCGTCATCCGGGGCTCTTTGCTAATATTAAAACTTCGATAAACCAATTCGAGCATCACTCCGATCAGCCATGCCATGTTGCGGGGCATTGAACGCCTTACAGGGGCAAGACCTGCCGCCTTTAGAATATGGTTTATCATATCCCATAAAGGAACCGGGTCGCCCTGGCTGATAAAATATATATTTCCGGAAAGTTTGGGGTTCTTTTCCAATGCATCCGCAGCCAGAATATGGGCATCTGCAGCATTGTCTATGTAAATCGTGTCTATAAGGTTTTTACCGTTACCCACTCTTACGAGACGGTTCGCTCTTGCGATAATCCTGGGGACAAAATGTTTATCCCCAGGTCCCCATATCAAATGAGGCCTCAAAATGATGGTCATTAAGCCCTGGCCGGCGGCCTTGATGACAACCTGTTCGGCAATTGCCTTTGTTTGCGGATAATACGCGTGATACGTTGCCGGATAAGGAACAGATTCGTTAACCCCCTCCATGTCTGTACCGTTAAAGACAACGCTGGGCGAACTTGTATAAATCAGCCTTGAAATATGATGTTTTTTACAGCCGGCAATAACGTTTTGGGTGCCGGTTACATTGGTTCTGTAGTAGTCGGAATAATTCCCCCAGATCCCGGCTTTTGCTGCGGTATGAAAAACAAGGTCCACGCCCCGCAATGCGTGTTCAATTTCGCTTTTATTGCAGATATCGCCCTGTATCTGTTCAATGCCCATGGATGAAAGTTCGGGGTAAGGGCTGCGGGAAAAGCTTCGGACATGATATTTTCTTTCCACAAGCCGTGTTACAATAGCGCTGCCCAAAAAACCGCCTCCCCCTGTGACCAGAACTTTTTTAGGATCGGTTGCTTTTATTGGCTCATGATTTTTCATTAATTTAATAGTATAGGAATTTCATTTTTTGGGACACAGATGAACACAGATTAAAAAGTTTTTTAAAGTATAAATAATAATATTATCTGTGTATATCTGCGAAAATCTGCGTCCTATTTAACTTGTTTTTTTTCTGCCCATATTGCCAGTTTTTCACGGAAAATCTTTGAATTATGGCGGATATCTACAGGAAAAGACTTACAAAACAATATACTGTCAATGTTTTTTGTGAATTCATTTTGCTGTGCAAGTTCGAAAAGTTCTTTTTGGATTTTCTTTTTTTTAACCTTGTTTTTTCTATGTTCCAGTTCGATGCATATTACCGGTTTTTGTTGATGCACAGGGCCGATTCCCACAAGGGCGCTTCGAAACACCATGGGATGATTGTTGAAAATCGCCTCACAGGGGATGGTAAAAAGAGTTGTTTCTTCAGTGGTCACACGGTGGCTTTTGCGACCGCAGAACCATATCCTTCCCTTTGAATCCATCCATCCGAGATCCCCCATCCGGTGCCATACCGTACTGCCGTCTTTAATCTTGGAAAGGGAATCTGCTTCGGGGTCTTCAAAATAGTGTCGGGTGACCAGATTTCCTCTCACCGTTATTTCACCAATTTCGGTGTCTTCAACCACAAGGTCGGTTGACCACTTGCTGATAGGATCGTCACTGATTTTGATAATTCTCACGTCCAGGTCGTTAATGGGACGCCCGATGCAGATTCCATAGCCTTGCTCGCTTAATCTTCTGGTTTCAGACAGGATTTCATTGCTCGAGATAGATATCACGGGCACCGCTTCGGTGGCCCCGTATGGCGTATGAATCTCGGCATTTCCACACAGCATGGAGGCAAACTGCTCTATAACGGAGGGTGCGACCGGTGCTCCGGCTGAAATTACCCTTTTCAACGACGGCAGCGTGATGTTTTTTTGTTTGCCGTACCTGCCCACGCGATTCAACAGGGCGGGTGACGCGAACATGCTGGTAACCCCTTGGTTTAAAATAGCCTCAATGATCTTTTTAGGGTTTACCCGTGCCGGTTTCGTGGGGTCCATGTCCGGTATTACCGACGTTATTCCCAGTGCCGGCCAAAACAGAGCAAAAAGCGGAAATGTGGAAAGATCTATTTCATCGAAAGAAATGTCCAGGTGGGATTTTATATGACGGAGCTGAGCATCAAAGTTGCCATGAGTGTAAACCGCACCCTTGGCCGGTCCGGTGCTGCCGGTGGTAAACAGGATGGCGGCTGTCTCATCCCGACCGGTTTTAGCCGCGCTATAGGGTCTCCAGGGAACCTGACGCACCCGGTTAAGGGTAACACCTTTCAAAAACCAGCGCCGTCCCACGGTAATCCATGTCCTTACGGTATTGAAATATTTCGGATAAAAGGTTGGAAGTACATGAGCGGCAGGGATACCGATAAACGCATGGGGACGGCCTTGTTTAAAACAGTCGACCATACGGCGCATTCCCATTCCCGGGTCTACAACAACCGGAACCGCCCCGGTTTTGAAAAGTGCGAATATGATCATAAAAAATTCCAGGCCGGGTTTTACCATCAAAATAGTACGGACGCCACGCGTGATGCCCGCTTTTTCAAACCCGTGGGCCAGACAGTCAGATTCCCGATCAAGTTGTAGAAAGGTAAGGTGAGAATATGTAACTCTGCCATGATTATCCCGGCCTGCCGGATAAACAACCGCCTTTTTATATGGGTCTATTTTTGCTATCCTTTTGAGATGGGATGCAACGTTTACGGCATTTTTTTCATGATTGGCTGGTATCATTGGTTCGAATCAATTTCAGGTTGATAATTTTCATAGGGTTTTTTTATTTAACGGTGAATTAAGGGGCCGGGAAACGATGAGCGAAACCATTCGGAAAAGATAGAAAAATAGGACTAAAGAATGCTTTCAAAAACGGCGCGGCTTTTCCCGGTCCCTTTAAATGACAGGTTGGACTTGCACTCCTCTTATTTCTGGAATAGGTCAGAGTGTGTTCCTGTGCGCTCGAATATGATTCGCTCTAACTCTGTCTTATAAATCAGCAGCCAATCGGACTCAATGTGGCATTTCCGTCGTCCCTTCCAGTTACCGATCAGCTTATGGTCCCGATGGATAGGATCAAGAGGTTCTTCGTCAACCAGGGAACGAATGATTATTTTAAGCTTATCAAGGTTCTTCCCTCGCTTTTTCAACCGCTTGATGTCTCTCTCAAACTGCCGTGTATATGCTGGAGTGAGCATCAGATGCCGAGTTTCTTGAACATATCGTCGGCGTCATCGCAAACGATCAGGTTACGACCAGCATCCGTATCATCGAACGTCCGACGTGTGATCTCATTAGAAATGACTATATCGAAGGGCAGCCCCCTTCTCAATTCAACCTGCTTATAAAACAACGTTATAGCTTGAGTTGTGGTTAATCCAAGCTGGCGAAATATGTGCTCCGCCTTGTTTTTCAGGTCAGGCTCAATCCGGGCTCGAATTG
The DNA here is from genome assembly GCA_019310125.1 of Deltaproteobacteria bacterium. Lineage (GTDB taxonomy): Bacteria > Desulfobacterota > Desulfobacteria > Desulfobacterales > UBA11574 > S5133MH16. The sequence continues at coordinate 11,172 of JAFDEW010000128.1, forward strand.
TTGATGTTTTGCCCATGGTTTACCTCCATTTGTTTTTGATAATGTAGCACAAATGGGGTGCATAGTCAAGTATCGCCTTGCCGGATAGTCACTTCGAATCACTTGGGCTTTCGTTCCTCTGGATCTGAACTTGCCTGATCAGCAGACTCGCGCAGTACGGACCCGTATGCTGCGTGGGGTGGGAGCTGCGAGGCTTCTCCCTATCCCGATACCGCTTTTCATTGCTCAATACCCACATTTTATTGACCGTATCATGGCCTTCTTCTCATTCTATACACATGTATACTCTACGTGCCCACAACCCATAAGTCCGCCTTAGATTTCAACCGCCAATTCAACTATCATCCCCCTCAGTCGATGCGTTCCTGCTTTCTGTTTCCAGTGCGTTCAATGCCTCCTCTTTTCGGGAGATCTCATCTTCCAAGGCTTCAATCGCCATGATTTGGTGGGGTCTTACGGAATGCATGGGTAAGGCGGCCTCTCGTTCGGCCAGTTCTGCTTTCAACCGGCGAATGTCTTCCTGAAGCTGTTGAATGGTTGCGTTCATTGCGCTTCCTCGACCATGTTTTGCGACGGCATCCAAGACATCGCCGTCTTTTCGCGTTGTAATTGGGGACGTTCGTGCAGAACGTTCACAAGTCTAAATTGATGTCATCTATCTCCGGCTTTTTCCCTGATGATATCATTCGCGTCACACAAGAATTCGTAACACCTATATATCTGGCAATATCAGCCCCGGAATAACCGAGTTCCCGGACACCGATC
>JAFDEW010000129.1 GCA_019310125.1 Deltaproteobacteria bacterium
TCCTGCACCGGGGCAAACACGGAATAGGCAAAACAAGTGAGGATGAGGCCGCTTTTACTCAGTGTTAGATGTTGTCCTAAGGATAACAACGGATATTCCTGAATGCCGGGAACCCATTTCAGGTAAAGCCATTTTAGCACACATAAGAGCATCAGAATAGGTACCAGCAATAAAATGGATTCAATCAGAGATTGGCGCCAGTTCTCAATAGTGAGACAGTACATACTAAAGGGATAACCGCCTTTTTTAATAACGAAAAAGGACATCGCCGCAAACAGGAAGATAATGCTTACGCTAACCGCCGTGGTTGTTGACGCCGCCCTGGCCAAAGATGCAATAACCTGTAAAGAAAACACATACAAACATATTCCCACCAGTAGCATACAGATGAGAATTCCCATAGAGACTCTGGATTTTTCCTCGGCCAGCTGCATTCGTAAGGAACGTACTGTCATTTCGTTAGTCTGGCGCAAACGCTCACTCATCTCACAACTCAGATTGCTTTTGATCTTGGAATAGGCAGATTCTTCGGCCGCTGAGAGGGACTGCAGTTTATCATTTTTAAGCATCAACAGGGAACAATCCGACACCGCCCGGACAGAAGCTGAACGGGGTTTGCAATCCAGAACCGCCATTTCACCGATGCTGTCGCCTGTTGACAGTGTTGACAGCCGATGTTCATAATCAAGCTCGGGTTCTTTCTTAAAAACCTCCGCGGTGCCACTTTTTATGAAATAGAGTTCTGAGGCCGGATCTCCCTCTGTAGCTATTATTTCCCCTGCATTGACATGCACTTCATCCAGCACTTGCATGACCTCTTCAAGCTGCTTGTCCGACAACCCCCTGAACATGGGGTTATCTACTAGGAAAGACGAGTTTTTTCGTAACGAGTTTACCATTATTGCCTCCTGTAGAAAAACATGCAGGGCAAACGCATTTGAATCCCAATACGGGGAGAACGCTCCACGACGACGTATATCTCTTTACAACCGACTGAAACTTGTGCTTAAGCACCCGTAAGCCCGAGCCGCGCCGGAGTTATTAAGAACCATTCGTCGGTAAATTATTCCATTGATTTTTTAAGTCATAATTTCATTCGGCTCGGGCGAACGCGTGCTAAAGCCCTTCAAACAGTCAGTCGGTTTCCAAGAGAAACACGCCGTCGCTACGCTGCACTGAAATCAAATGCGTCTAACCGGTTCAAGGGTGTGAATCACGGCTGTTGGCAATATGAAAATTCATGTTTGTCTGCGCTACGTATTTAGCTTTGGGGAAAAGGTGTAAGGTTTCAGGTGTCAGGGTCGAGAAACTTGAAGAGCTGAAACCTGAACACTGACACCTTACGATTGAACTCAACAACCAACAATCTTGATTTGCATCCCCTGTTCAAGGGTTCACCCTTTAGTTGACGAAACGGTTTAACCCTGATATTAAACAAGACTTTGTGAGGATACCTCCCGTTACGGCGGTTTTGATCTGTTGATACTTTAGAGTTCTTTTTTGCGATGAAAGGAGATGATTGATGAGCGAGTTTCTAAAAACCGTTTTTTACGACCGGCACGTGGATTTGGGTGCTAAGATGGTGGAATTCTTTGGCTGGGAGATGCCCATGTTTTATCCCACCGGCATTGTTAAGGAGCACCTGGCCACCCGTAAGCATGCAGGACTTTTTGACGTTTCCCACATGGGCCGATTCATTATCCGGGGTGCCGGGGCGTTAAAATTTCTGCAACACGTCTTGACCAACAACGCTGAAGCACTGGATATCAGAGAGATAGGTGCTCAGTATACTTTTATTTCAAACAACACCGGCGGGGCTGTGGATGATGCGTATCTTTATCGCTTTGTCGAGGACGAGTATCTGCTGGTGGTCAATGGCGCCAACCAAGAAAAGGATTGGAATCACTTCCAGACGCTTTTGAAAGATTTCGATAATGTAGAACTGACCGACCGCACCAAAGAGATTGCCATGCTGTCGGTGCAAGGGCCGAAGTCGCGCGAGATTCTGGAAAGCATTATCCAGACCGGTCTGCTACCGGAACCCATGCGAAACGCCGTGAGTATTGTGACGATCTCCGGTGTCACGGTAAAGGTTGCCCGCACCGGCTATACGGGTGAACCGGTCTGTTTTGAGCTTTTTGTCGATGCAAAGGACGCTTCGATGCTGTGGGACCAAATCCTAAAAAAAGGAGCGACGCCCATCGGCCTTGGCGCAAGGGATACCCTCCGGCTGGAGGCCGTCCTACCGCTTTATGGCCATGAGCTGGGCCAAGACCCCGAAGGCAAGGAAATTCCTATATTTGCCTGTACCCTGGCAAAGTTCGCTGTGAGCTTTTCGCCGCTTAAAGGCGATTTCCTTGGCCGTGAAGCGTTGGTCAGCCAGCAGGAGGCGTTTAAGAAAATCATCTCCCGCGATTATTCAATGATCCAAAATCTGCCCCGGGTGAGCAAGCCGATTGCCGTGGCGGGTCGAGGCGTGGCCCGTGAAGGGGCAAAGGTGTTTAAGGGCGACAAACATGTGGGCTATGTGACCAGCGGCACCATGATTCCCATGTGGTCGGTTCAGGGACAAGGGCTGGATTCGGCTCAGACCGAACAACATCAGTTGCGCTCCATCTGTCTGGGATACATCGACAGTGACATTGTCGAGGACGAGCGGGTTGCAATTGAGATACGCGGCAAGTTGGTTGATGCCGTTGTGGTACCGTTTCACCTGCGTTCCGAGGCCCCGCCATACTCCCGTCCGATACTCTTCGATCAACAACTGCCGGCTGAGGGACTGCCCGCAGGCGATGCAGCGGCCAAGGTCCTCAGACTGCTTGAAAAGAGCGTGATGAACACTCGATGGCGACAACAAGAGTGTATCAACCTCATCCCTTCGGAGATGACGATCTCACCCATGGCCCGAATATTGTCGGTGATGGACCCTGCCTTCCGGTACGCCGAGCATAAAAAGGTGAAGGCATTCTACGACGCCGATATATTCTATTACCAGGGCACTGAATTTATCGCCCAAGTCGAGCAGATGCTGGAAGAGGAAATGCGAAAATTCATGGGGTGCGAGAACATAGAAACGCGGCCGGTAAGCGGACAAATGGCCAATACCGCCGTTTTCAGCGCCATGGTCGACTACATCAACCGCATGGATCGAAAGATCGAGCCGCGCCGAATTCGAAAAGTGATGAACAATCATATCGGCAAGGGCGGACATCTCAGCGCCCAGCCCATGGGCGCACTCAGGGACTATGTTGCCCGGGATCCGCGTACAGAACGCCCGGCGGCGGTTAATTTTCCTGTGCTTCCACATAACCGTCATAAGATCGATGTTCCGGCCACGTTGAAATTGATTGATGAACATCGGCCGGAATTGATCATTTTTGGCAAGAGCATGGTCATCCACAAGGAACCGGTGACCGAAATCCGCAGGTTCTTAGACGATCAAAACATAGACACGGTGGTGATGTACGATATGGCTCACGTGCTGGGACTCATCGGTCCTCATTTTCAGGAACCTTTTGCTGAAGGGGCTGATATAGTCACCGGATCCACACATAAGACCTATTTTGGAACACAACGTGGCGTTGTGGGGAGCCGTTTTCGGGAGGACGAAGTTCGCTATGAGCTTTGGGAAGCTCTGCTTCGACGAGTCTTCCCCGGATCGGTGTCCAGTCACCATCCCGGCACCTTGCTGGGGCTCCTCATGGCCGCTTATGAGATGAACCATTTCAAGGACGAATATCAGGCCGGAGTTATCGCCAATGCCAAGGCATTTGCTCGGGGATTGAAGGATTGTGGACTCGATGTGATCGGTGATCCGAGTATCGACTTCACCGAAACCCATCAGGTATTGATCGATGTGGGATACGGCAGGGGGGCGGAAATCGCCCGTCGGCTGGAAGCCAACAACATCATTTGTAACTTCCAGGCCAATACCGATGAAGAGGGGTTTACCGCTTCCGGCGCTCTGCGGACGGGTGTATCCGAGATGACTCGGTTCGGCATGCAAGAAGAGGATTTCCATGAACTGGCTGTAATGATCCATGACGTGGTGAAGAACAATAATCAGGTTATTGACAAGGTCAAGGATCTTCGGGAACGGTTCAGCGAACTGCAGTTTTGTTTCCGTGACCGCGAGTATGATGACGTGCTGCAGAAACTGCATGACGGCAGTCATTCATTTCTTATCACTGGGATCTGAAGATCAGGTTTCAGGTTTCAGGTGTCAGGATAGAGGGACGTAAGAGCGGAAACCCAAAACTTGAACACTGACACCTGACACCTGGATAATTTAAGCTAAATCACCAACAGTCTTGATTTATACCCGAAACGGATGAATGTTTTTGTTCAAAAAATGGCGAGATTTGATTTATAGAGTTTAAAGGTAACCCAATGAATGATCCCACATTTGTTGAACCTATCAATACCCTTGATTATCTGGATGAATTGCTCGGCCAGGGATATGTTATTAAGGGCCCGAGAAAAGATTCCTCAAGAGATTTGATTTCATTCAAGGCATTTTTGAAAAAGGGAAAGGAATTTGCCCCCGAAGGTTGGCTGTCACATATGGGATATGATTTCGTAGAGCCGAGTACATTTACCAAAGGGCATAAAATTGCTTATAAAATAATTGATGAATTTCCTGATGAACGATTCAATTCAAATTATGCCCTGGTTAAAGGGAATAGAGAAATCCCTTTATATTTGAAAGTAGCAGTGCTGAAAGCGGAGTAAAAATCCTGTTCCAGCCTTTGGCCCGGAGGGAGGACCAGGATTCTTTACTTAACAGGGCAAATGGTTGGCTTTGCTATTTTTATTGGAATTTGGAGCTTGCACTTTGGAATTTATTTGAAATTTGATGCTTGTGATTTGTTATTTTTCTCCGAGTCGTAGGATCTACGAGCCGGAGGCCGGTTTGTCCGGGTTAAGTGATTATAAGGGGGGTTTATGATACGAGTCGGTGTAATTGGCGCCACCGGGTATGCCGGTGCTGAGCTTGTGCGGATACTTTGCGGTCATCCCGATATAGAGCTAACGGTCATAACTTCCCGCCAGTACGCCGGCATGAAGTTTGACACGATCTATCCGTCAATGAGAGGAGTTGTCAATCTTATTTGCGAAGAACTGTCTGTGGATACGGTTTGTGAAAAGGCTGATGTTGTATTTACGGCACTTCCCCACAAGCTTCCCATGAAATTTGTGCCGGAACTTTTGATGCGGGGAAAGAGAGTCATCGACCTTTCCGCGGATTTCAGATTCAAGGACGTGGCTACATATGAGTCTTTTTACCAGCCCCATACTGCTCGGGATTTACTTGAAAAATCGGTTTACGGACTTTGTGAAGTCTATTTTGACAACATAAAAAATGCGGTTCTGATCGGTTCACCCGGATGTTATCCCACCAGTGTACTTTTACCCCTGGTGCCGTTATTGAAGAGCAAGTTAATCGATATCAACAGCATTATTGCGGATTCAAAATCAGGGGTCAGCGGCGCCGGCCGAGGGCTGTCGCTGACCACGCATTTTTGTGAGGTCAACGAGTCGTTCAGGGCCTACAAGGTTGCAGAGCACAGACATAACCCGGAGATGGAAGAAGTGCTGAGCCGGGTAGCAGGATCTGTGGTGAAGATTAGTTTTGTTCCCCATCTTGTTCCCATGACCCGAGGGATACTCACCACAATATATGCCAACCCGGTTGAGAAGGTAAAGCCTCAAGATATTGAAAACTGTTGGGACTCTTTTTATTCCGGATGTCCTTTTATCCGAATATGTCATGGCAACGGGCTGCCGAATGTATTGCATGTTCGGGGAACCAATTATTGCGATCTGGGGTTTAAGCTGGATGAGCGTAACAATCGTCTTATCCTGATTTCCGCCATCGATAACCTGGTAAAAGGCGCAGCGGGCCAGGCGGTTCAGAGTATGAATATTATGCTCGGACTTGATGAAACCGCCGGCCTTATGATGGTTCCTTTTCCGCTATAACTCCAATTGAGCCAAGACGCTCAATTGGAAGTTATTTGTTGTCCGTTATTATAAAAAGTATAAACCACTATTTTATTTAATCTTGAAAACCCGTTCCTTTGAGCCAAGTCAGAGATATATGGCACTGCCTTGGAGTTTTGTCTCTAAAATCACAAATTCCAAGCACCAAATTACAAAGAAATCTCAAATCTCAATATTCAATAACCAAAACCTTTCAGCACGAAACATTGTTTGGAATTTCGAATTTCGGTCATTGGAAATTGTTTGATATTTGTGATTTGATATTTGTAATTTTTGAACTTCCAAAAAATCAAATCCCCTCTGGGGATAAACCAAAGCCTGGCCCTCTGGACTATGATATTTACTGAGAGGTTACAGATGGTTAAATAAATAAAATAGGAGGCTACACATGAAGTTACGACGCTTTAATTCCAAAATGTTTAAATGCATATTCATAATATGTATTACTGTTATTGGACTTTCTTGCAGTTCAGGAAAGGTAACCGCAGGAAATAGCTGGTTTGATAAAGCAAAGGACCTGGTTGACGGTATGGAGAAAAGTGACAGCGGTCAAAGTGCGCTATCCGTTGGTAACATTGCCGCCGGACTTAAGGATGCACTTCGCGTAGGTTCTGAAACCGTGGTTACGCAATTGGGAAAACCTGACGGGTTTAACGCAGATCCGGCGATTCATATTCCACTGCCGAAAAATTTTAAAACCGTCAGAGATACACTGAGCAAAATTGGAATGTCGTCTATGCTCGATGATTTGGAATTGCGACTCAATCGAGCCGCCGAAGTGGCGACCCCCAAAGCCAAGGCGCTTTTCTTGCAGTCCATCAAAGAAATGACCCTGGACGATGCCATGGGTATATACAAAGGACCGGATGATGCAGCCACAAAATATTTTCAAAGCAAGATGTCACAACCCCTTACCGAAACCATGCATCCTATTGTCGAAACCAGTTTATCACAAGTAGGGGCGGTACAGAGCTACGATAACGTCATGGGTAAATACCGATCGTTGCCTTTTGTGCCGGATGTTAAGGCGGATTTAACAAATTATGTTACCGAGAAAGGCATGGACGGAATCTTCCACTATCTTGCCCTTGAAGAAGCCGCTATCCGTCAAAATCCGGCCAAGCGTACCACCGATCTGTTGAAAAGTGTTTTCGGTGCGCAATAGAGACGGACCGGCGGGGGAGTATGGAGGTAATTCGATAAGATAAGGAACAGCAAACAACAGCTGATTAAAGGGTGTAAATCAATACCGCAGGTAAACGCCGATCCTTTTCTATTGACAAACCGTGACTCCGATATAAGGTTTCAGGTGTCAGGATTAAAGGGGAGTTGAATGGCTTCCTGACACCTGACACCTGAAACCTTACCCCTGAATCTGAAACCTGAAACCAAATAGCCATGGCGATTTTAGCAGACAACAGTCTTAATTCACACCCCAGATTATAATGGAGGAAAGCATGAGAAAAAAGACGACTCTAATACCGGTTCAGTTGATTCTGATTGCTGTTTTTCTGGGGTCCTTTTTTGGAGGATGTTCCAAGGCATATTACGGCGCTATGGAAAAGGTGGGTATTCATAAACGCGATATTCTTGTAGATAGAGTAGAAGGCGCCCGGGATGCTCAATCTGAAGCCCAGGAACAGTTCAAATCAGCATTGGAACAGTTTGGCACGGTTATCCATATTAAAGACAGCAACCTGAAAAAGGCGTATGAAAAGTTAAATGCAGAATATGAAGATAGCGAAGAGGCAGCAAAAAAGGTTTCCGATCGGATCGATGCTGTGGAATCAGTTGCAGGTGCCCTTTTTGACGAGTGGGAGGACGAATTAAAACTCTATAAGAGTTCAGATATGCGTGAGTCAAGCAAACGGAAACTGCAGGACACCAAAACCCGTTACCGAGAGATGCTTGCCAGCATGCATCGGGCGGAAAAAAGCATGGATCCGGTTTTACGTTCTTTCCGAGATAATGTCTTGTTCCTCAAACACAACCTCAATGCTCAAGCTATCGGTTCTTTGCGAGAAGAGTTTTCCACACTCAAAGGAGAAATTGACGGTCTGATACAAAATATGAATGAATCCATCAAGACATCCAATAAATTTATTGCCGACATCAAACAATAACTAAGTTGAACAATTTTTCGAGGATCCTTGATTGGCAAGAGTTCGGTGTACATGCCGGTTTTTTATTTTTATATTGAAAACCGGGTCTCTGTTGTCTTCAGTGGGTGTAAATCAAGATTGTTGGTTATTGAGTTCAATCGTAAGGTGTCAGTGTTCAGGTTTCAGGTTTCAGCTCTTCAAGTTTCTCGACCCTGACATCTGACACCTGACACCTTTTCCCCAAAGCTAAATAAGTAGCGCAGACGAACATGGATTTTCATATTACCAACAGCCGTGATTCACACCCGTCTTCATTTCATGAGGTTTGGCAGAAACAGAGCGATCTGAGGGAATATAAGAAGAATCAGATTGCAGAGAAGCAGGGCCAAAAGCATGGGGAAAACCCCCCTGAAGATATTTTGCAGTGGAACATCTTTGGCAATGCCATAGACCACATAAACATTGATTCCCACGGGAGGCGTGATGACCCCCATCTCGGTAATCAATACAATCACCACGCCGAACCAGATGGGATCAAATCCAAGGGTCTGAACCACCGGGAAGAATATGGGGATGGTGAGCATAACCATGGCAAGAGCATCCATAAAACAGCCCCCGAAAAGATAGACCAGGATGATTACCCCCATGACGGCATGGGGCGGAAGGGGAAGCGTACCCACCCATTCGGCCAGTTCATAAGGCAGCCGGGTAATGGCCATAAAATGTCCGAATATTACGGCGCCGGCCACAATTACCATTATCATGCAACTTATCTTGGTGGTATCTGCCAGGGATTTAACAAACGCATGCCAGGTGAGTTGCTTTCTGAACACCGCGATGAGGATGGTTAAAAACGCACCGATGGCCGCTGCCTCGGTGGGTGTGAAAATGCCGAAAAAAATGCCTCCCATGACCAGGGCGAACAGTATCAACGTTTCAATCACACCGGCAAAGGATCTGAATTTTTCCTTGAAACTGGTTTTGGGGCCGGGAGGTGCAAGGGAGGGGTTTTTCAATACCCTGAGATAAATGGTCATCAAAAAAAGAAAGCAGAGAAGAATTCCGGGAAGAATTCCCGCAGCAAAAAGTTTGCCGATGGACTGTTCGGTCAAAATTCCATATACAATAAAAATTACGCTGGGAGGTACGAGAATGCCCAGGCTTCCTGCTGCAGCCACGGTACCTGTTGCCAGACCCATATCATATCCGTACCGTTTCATTTCGGGAAGGGTAACGGTTGCCATGGTTGCCGCCGTAGCGTTGGTCGAGCCGCATATGGCCGAAAACCCGGCACACGCACCCACGGTTGCCATGGCAAGTCCCCCCCGGCGGTGGCCAAACAATACATAGGCAGAATCATATAGCCTTCTGCTGATACCGGCGTGAAAGGCAATTTGTCCCATAAATACGAAAAGAGGGATCACGGTCAAACTATAGGAAGAAAAAACATCCCAGATATCACGCACCAAAAGGTTACAGCCTGCTTCAAAGTTTACAACGTAGCTGAATCCCATCAATCCCAGAAAACCCATGGCATAGCCAACAGGCATTTTAGAATAGAGAAGGAGAACCAGTATGATAATTCCTATGATTCCTGTGGTTGTCAGACTCATTTTCCAAATAGTTTGAAAAGGCTCTTAAACAGTTCTGACAGCAATATGAGGCAAACGATTGCCGCCGAAAAACTAATCCCGTATACAAATGGATAAAAAGGGAGTTCCAGGGTCAATGAGACCTCGCCGGAACACCGAAGATCATTTGCATAGATTACGGACTGCCAGGCGATTAACGAAAAAAAGAACAGCCCAAAGATTGTGGTGATACTTTCAATCAGACCCTGAATTCGCCGTGGAAAAAGGCTGACCACAAAGGTTACCGCCACATGACCTCTTTCCACGGAGGTATGGGCCATGGAGAATGCAACTGCCGTAGCGCCCAGGAAGCAGACCAACTCATAGGTGCCGGGAATGGGCTTTCGAAAATATCTCAGAACCACATCCGCACAGGTAAGAAGCATCATGACAACAATGGCAACCCCTGCAACCCAGTAAAGTCTCTTTGCCATGGTATGAGATATTTTTTCAAAGGTATACATCTTATTAACTTTGGTTGTGCATCATAAAAGTCGGGGTTGCCCTAAACCCTCCTGTTGGGTGCAAGGCAACCCCTTTATTTTGCCCTGAAAAACTTGGTCCTTCCCCGCAATGCGGGATCTTTGATGGGCCAGGTCAGAGATAGATGGCTCTGCCTTGGAGTTTTGTGTCTAAAATCACAAATTCCAAGCACCAAATTACAAATTAACCCGCCTCAGGCGGGTAAATCTCAAATTGCAAATCACAAATTCAAAACCGGTTCAACGCGCAGCGCAGGTGCTTGCGCCGCGTGAGCGATTGTTTTTTTTGTTTGGGATTTTGAATTTCGGTCATTGTTATTTGTTTGTTTTTTGGGATTTGTTATTTGGAATTTCAATAAGTCAATGAGTTTCCAATAAAGCAAATCCCCTCTGGGGACAACCAAAGCCTGGTCCTATGGGCCATGATTCTTTACATTATTGGGATATTAATTCCCTGATTTTTTTAACGTGTGCGTCGCCGTTGGTATTATTGGTGATGTAATCGTTAATTACCGGTTCCACGGCCTTGCGCCATCTGGCACTTTCTTCATCGGACAACGCTATAATTTCGTTACCCAGGCTTTGTGTATATTTTCTGCCTTCTTCATCGGTGCTGTCCCATACCTTTCCGTGGACCCCTACATATTTTTCACTAACCGTTTCAAAAACCTTCTGTACATCGGCCGGAAGGGCTTTCCACTTGTCGAGATTCATTACAACGAAAAATGTGGTCGTATAGCCGACGCTGTAACATTCGGTCGTATATTTGATAACTTCAGCCTGTTTCCACCCTTTTAGAACTTCCATGGGACCGAATGTTCCCTCTACAACGCCTTTTTTCAGAGATTCATAGGTGCTGCCCTGGGGCATTGCCACCGGAACACCGCCGAGAGCTTTAACGACCTTGGCGCTTAGACCGGTAGCTCTGATTTTCATGCCTTTGAGATCTTCAAGTTTCCTTACGGGTTTTTTTGTATGAAGAAGCCCAGGGCCGTGTGCGTGAAGATAAAG
>JAFDEW010000130.1 GCA_019310125.1 Deltaproteobacteria bacterium
GCAATATCTATAAATTTTTTTTCGTGTATTTCGTTCATATCCGAATCCTTAACCTGGTGATCCGAACCCACCGAAATTTGTTTTTACATTGAAACCCTGATCCTTTTGTCCAGGGTTTTTACTCGATCTGACAAATTAATTATTTTACTTAAATTGGTTGGTTAGTCAATTATAAAAAAGTTTAATTTGTGGTTGTTCAAGAAAAATTGTGTAATTGTTTACATATTTATAATGTAATTCATTACACAATTCGTTTATATGTTCTCTGCAATATTCTTATAACTCTCTGTAATATATATATTATAAATATTCATAGAGTTGGGCATGGCTTTTGCTTATATGAACAAGATACCAGTATTAGCGAATACGTACAGGCAGCTACGCATACTGGATACTCCGCGATTTTGTGTCCATCCATAAATGGTAGATTTTGGTTTCCGGCAAGGCTCGATCGAGTTTTCAACCGCAGGCATAGCGCGCTATTTCGAGGATTGAAAACGAGCGAGAACGCCGCCGGGGGACGAAAGATGCCGTTTATGGATGGACACTATTTAGAATTTATCACAATGGATTTCAACGCCTTTTTATTTCGGCACAGCAAAGAACGTCCTTTGGGTGTAAATTCTTTACAATAAACAAGAACGAATTGAGTTTGTGAAGAATGCGAATGAAATGTTTTCAAGTCAGTCGTAACCATAATAATACTATATGAAGTTGATTGTTGATGATTGACACACAACATATAGTTTGTTATGCCTTTAAATAAAAGAACAGATTTTTATATAAATATGATAAATTCGTAACAACTCGAATTCATCACTTTTTGGACTTTTTACGAGATCGTCAATGCATAAGGGCGTGCTGGAATAATGGAAAACGAGGGCAAATCTTCTCGATCGATCGAAGAAGGTACAGAAAACCATTACCTCAAAAAAGGAAAAGAGCTTCGAAAAAAAGATCTGATCAATTTGCTGAATTATATTAATTTCCAAGATGGTTCCATTCTTATAAATTTCAAACATGTCAAATACGACCAGATTATTACCCACAAAGCAAATCCCCTTCCTTGCCTCGGTGACAATTTAGAATGTGTTTGGGCAGAGGCCGAAAACCTTCAAGAAGAGTTGATCATTTATAAATTCAAGGATATTCTGGTTCCCTGTGGTCAAAAAGTTTTATTGATAAAATCAGATGAGATCCGCATAACAGATAAAGGGATCAGTCTGATTCTTCCGGAAACCTGTTATGAAGTTGACTTCCGGAAACTGAGAAGACATTCCTGTAAAGGTGTTAAGGCTCAGTTAATTCAAAACAGTGTGCTCTTTAATGGTGACCTTATTGATTTCAACACGGGTTTCTTCCGTGTTCAAGTAAGGGCGGTACCTCCCCAGACATTCCAATGGATTGATTTAGAATCCCCGGCAAATCTGATCTTTTCCAACGAACATGAAATGCTGTATTCAGGAGAATGCAGGATAATAAAACAGAACATGGGTCAGAAAAATAGGGAGTATATTATTGAACCGCTAAGCCATCAGATTCGGAGGTTTAAACAAAAAGAATTCCGGAGTACACGCCAGGAACTAGTCCCGTCACCCAATATTGTCTTCAGTCACCCTTTTACACAAAAAACTAATAATCTTAAAGTGTTTGATCTTTCAGGCTCCGGTTTTTCTGTGGAAGAGGATGCATATAATGCGATTCTTTTTCCGGGCCTGATCATACCGGAACTGGAAATTTACTTTGTTAACAGTTTTAATATCAAATGCAAAGCCCAGGTTGTTTATAAAAAAATTATGCGTGAAGAAAAAGGAAACGATTGGGCGAAATGCGGTCTGGCTGTACTTGATATGGATATGGAAGACCACGGTAGACTTTCGGCGTTGCTCCATCAGGCAAAAAACAGGAATTCTTACATTTGCAACATCGTAGATCTGGACGATCTATGGAATTTCTTTTTTAAATCCGGTTTTATTTATCCCCAAAAATATGCATTTCTTGAGGCAAATAAGGATAAAATTAAAGAAACTTATAAAAAAATCTACACCCAGAATCCTAAAATAGCCAGGCATTTTGTTTATCAAGACAAAGGTCGTATTCTCGGCCATATGGCCATGATTCGGTTTTATGAGAATTCATGGTTGATCCATCATCATGCTGCGGATCGTTCAGTCTCACGCAGGGCCGGCGTGGCTGTGCTGGACCAGATTGGACGGTTTCTGCATGATTCCCATAGGCTCTATTCAAATAAAATGAATTTTGTTTTCTGTTATTTCAGGCCTGAAAATAAATTTCCTAGCCGTGTCTTTGGAGGTATAACCGAAAACACAAAAGATACGAAAGGTTGCTCAATTGATACGTTCGCCTATTTTCATTATCAGAAAATATTTAATAAAGAGTTGAAGTTGCCGGAGCCGTGGAAATTAATTGAAACCCAGCCTGAAGATCTTTTGGAGCTTAAAAAATTTTATGAGCATTCGTCAGGCGGTCTTATGTTGAATGCTCTGGAACTCGAACAGAGTTCGGAGAATCTTGATAACCTCTCAAAAGAATATCAAGAACTCGGTTTAAAAAGGGAAAGACACCTTGTTTCACTGAAAAAAGACGGCAGGGTTAAAGCAGTCGTTATGATAAATATTTCAGATATCGGTCTAAACCTAGCTGATCTGACCAGTACGCTTCAGGTTATTGTTGTTGATTCGGATGGTTTTACCAAGGAAATCTTTCATCTAATGGTTTCTGAACTCTCGGCAAAATTTGAGCAGGATGACATACCGGTACTTATTTATCCTGTTGAATATCCTGAAAACCATTCCATACCTTATGAGAAACAATATAATCTTTGGGTATTGAATACGCAGTATGGGGATCATTATTTCAGGCATCTCAAAGGGTTGCTTAAAAGAGCTCCTTAAACACTTCGGAGATTTCATCCCTATTTTCCCACAGGGATGATTTGAAAATGAACATTTCACTTTTCATCTTCATTCCCCACATAGAGCGCTGCTTCCGCTCCGATTTCAATTTTTTTTGCTTCTCTTTTTTTTACTCTAACAACAGCGGAAGAAGCTGAAGTTCTCAGAACCTTGCCACAGATAAGCTTTTCACTTGAAGATGAGGGAAAGCACACTTTGGCGCCAAATATAAATCCGGCATCCTTACCTTCATTGATAGAGATCTGGCCTTTTGGTTCATTAATTTTCGTAACTTGTGCCGCCCTGCAAATATCTTTAAAAGAGGCGGTGGCTAACATAATGATTGTCAGCACCACAAGGAGTAATTTAATTTTCTTCATTGACCCTCCTCTGCCTTATAAAAATTTTGGTGTGGTTTAATTCTGATTTTTCCTCATTGACGCCCTTACCATACAGGATGCATCGAGCTATGTGAAGAATCTTTTTGAGGCCAGGGGGAAATCACTAAAGAGGATCGCTTCCGTGGCCAGCTACAACTCAATTCGAAAAGACTCAGCCGAGTTCGCCTTTATTCGGATACTGGTCGACCAGACCGACAAAGCGATCCATCTATTGTCAAAAAATGATTTTATTTTTGATGCCATGCCGGTCATAACTATAGAACTTGAAAACAAACCGGGTTCACTGGCTGCCGTGGTAAACAAGTACGGAGAGCAAGGGATCAACATTAATTATGTTTACGGAACGGTTTCGTCACCGGATGAAAAATGTCTTTTTGTATTTTGTCCCGAAGATATCGACCGAGCAGCTAAGATCTTCAGCTAAAAATAATTTCAGGGGCGGCGCTTGTCCTTTAATATGTGGTTGGATATGACCACCCGTTGTATTTCCGAAGTTCCTTCGTAAATGGTAAACACCCTGGCATCCCTGTAAAATCGCTCAACCGGATAGTCTTTGATGAACCCGTATCCGCCGTGTATCTGCAAGGCTTTTGCGGTGACCCGGTTAACCATCTCAGAAGCAAAAAGTTTGGCCATGGATGCCTGGACCGTAAATTTTTCACCGCGATCCTTCATGGCGGCAGCAGAAAGCATCAACTGCCGGGCTGCTTCTATTTCCGTAGCCATATCCGCAATCATCCATCGAAGGCCCTGAAATTTGGAAATCATCTGGCCGAATTGCTCCCTTTTTTTGGCATATTTGACGGCGGCATCGAATGCCGCCCGGGCCACACCCACCGACTGAGCCGCGATACCGATGCGCCCACCATCAAGCGCTTTCATGGCGATTTTAAAACCGTCTCCTTCATTTCCGAGCATGTTTTCAGCAGGGACCTTACAGTCGTTAAAGATAAGATCCGTTGTGTCGGAAGCCCGCAGCCCCATTTTATCTTCTTCATCTCCCACAATGAACCCCGGCGTTTCTTTTTTAACCAGAAATGCACTGATCCCTCGGTGTCGTTTGGTTTCATCTGTTATGGCGGTGACAATCGTCATACCGGAATTTTTGCCTGATGTTGTAAAGCGTTTTGTACCGTTTAAAATATATTCATTGCCGTTGCGT
This sequence comes from Deltaproteobacteria bacterium, assembly GCA_019310125.1. Lineage (GTDB taxonomy): Bacteria > Desulfobacterota > Desulfobacteria > Desulfobacterales > UBA11574 > S5133MH16. The sequence goes on from JAFDEW010000130.1 coordinate 4,479, forward strand.
ACGGCAGTGGTCGACTGCCTCACAGGATCGGAACCCGCATGGGGTTCGGTCATGGCAAAGGCGCCGATGATATCCCCTTTTGCAAGGGGTTTTAAAAATGTTTCTTTTTGATATTCGGTTCCAAACCGGTAGATACTTTCACAGACGATGGAATTGTGAACCGACATAACAACGGCAGTCGAAGCGCAGGAATATGCAATCTCGGAAAGCGCCAGTACATAACTCACGGTATCGGCGCCGGAGCCTTCATACTCAAAAGGGACCATCATTCCCATAAGTCCCAGTTCCCCCATCTTTTTGAGATTTTCAGACGGAAATTCCTTGGTGCGATCCCGTTCCGCGGCGGTCGTCGCCACTACTTTCCTTGAAAATTCCCTGGCCATGCTTTGGATCATGATCTGCTCATCAGTCAGCGCAAAAGGCATTTGTTACTCCTTGTCAACTTGGTATCGTTTTCTTTTTCCTCAATCACCATTCGCTGTTCAACATTGGTTTATTTATTCAACATTCGATGTTGGACGTTCGATGTTTACCCGCCTTCGGCGGCGCCAGAGGCGACCAGGGTTCGATGTTCATCTTTTTCAGTAAACCTTTCACAGTCCTTCCAGCGCAAAAAAATAACTTAGTGCTTATTGGGCGAAGCCCCTAACCTTACGGTCCGTAGATAACCACCAAAAGCTCTGCTTTTTCTTTGCCGATGTTTTTTAACTTGTGCCGTATACCCGAGTTAAAATGAAGGGATTCTCCCGCATTGAGCTTATTGACATGGTTGCCGACGATTATTTCGATTTCCCCGGCCAGTACGTAAACAAACTCTTCACCCTCGTGCTGGTACCCCACTCCCTTGTGATCCTGCATAGATTCAATGAAGACCTTAAACGCTTTTAAGTGTTTATTCTCGGCTCCGGGCGTAAGGGTGGTATAGGCATAGTTTTCGGTGCGCTTTGTATAAGCCTTGATACGTCTTTTTAGGTCCGTTTCCTGTTCTCTGAGAAAAAAACCGGAATCTATCTCCAAGGCCCTGGCGATCTGCAAAAGAGTTCCGACCGGCGGGATCTTCTTACCGGCTTCTATCTGTTTAAGATCATCAATTGAAAAACCGGTTTCATTGGCCACACGGTCCATGGACATTTTCTTTTTTAGTCTTTCTTTCTTTATCTTCTTGCCAACCGGGACAACACTGTCAGCCTTTTTTTTTACCATAACCCCTCCTCAATTAGTATCCATCCATAAATCGATAATGGGCACAAATTAAGTTTCCAATGCAGAAATGAGCAATTTTTCGCAAGATCAAGGAAATCAAGGAATACCGCGGAGGCGTACAAGTGGTACGCCGCACAAGGTATTCCGCAGATTGACCCCAGAGAAATAGGCTCCGCCCCGATGAAATAGGATCTGCATTTCATTGGGCAAGCATTTCACAGGGCAGGCGCAGAGATTGCGGAAAAGGGCCATTTCTGGATGGAAACTAAGTATATTTATAAAATCCATGTCCTGTCTTTCTGCCCATCCGTCCGGCTTCCACATATTTCCGGAGAAGAGGGCAGGGGCGGTATTTTGAATCCTTGAATCCATCGCAAAGTGTATCCATAATGGCAAGACAGGTATCAAGTCCGATAAGATCGGCCAGAGCCAGAGGTCCCATGGGATGATTCGCGCCAAGGGTCATTACCTTGTCGATATCTTCCCGGGTTCCGACCCCGTGAAAAAGACAGTAAACTGCTTCATTGATCATGGGCATGAGTATTCTGTTGGCGATAAAGCCAGGGTAATCGTTTGCCTGGGCCGGTGTTTTGCCGAATTTAATCGCCAGATCCCGGGTTGTTTTGAACGTATCATCTGAAGTTACAAGGCCCCGGATGACCTCAACCAGCTTCATCACCGGTGCCGGATTCATAAAATGCATCCCGATAATTTTTTCGGGCCGTTTGGTTTGTGCTGCAATCCGGCCGATGGGGATGGAAGACGTATTGGTTGCCAGAATCACAGGCAGGGCGCAGATTTGATCCAGGTCTCTAAATATTTGAAACTTGATCGGCTCATGCTCGGTGGCCGCTTCGATCACAAAATCGGCCGCCGACATTTCCTTGATATCTATGGTCGTTTTTATTCGCGTTAGAACCGCATCCCTCTCTTTGTCGGTCATTTTTGTTTTGTCAACACGTCGCTGCAAATTTTTTTTGATGGTTTCAAGACCCTGTTGGATAAATTCGGTCTTTATATCGCTCATAATCACCTCAAGACCGCTCATGGCAGCAACCTGTGCGATTCCGTTTCCCATCTGGCCGGCGCCTACAACGCCGAACGTTTTTATATCCATAGTTATCTCCTTAACCGCCCTTATCCGTTAGTGTCCATCCATAAATGATCTTTTTGCCCAATCTCTGCGTTATGTTCAAAAAATAATCCTCGGAATATTAAACATATGCCTGTGGTTATTTTTTTCACATGCCTTGATCTTGAACAAAAATCCTCATTTCTGGATGGACACCAGTTAATCTTTATCGGTTGTTCGCAAACAAATAACCGGTAACATTTTTTCATTTCAGAACTCCTGACCTGTATATGTAATTTCAACGTGATATGAAGGTTTAGTCGTAATTTCAGACGCAAAAATTTGAACATCGAACCCTGGTCGCCTCTGGCGCCGCCGAAGGCGGGTAAACATCGAACGTTCAACGTCGAACGTCGAATGTGGAAGGCGCTCCTGCCCGTCATCGCGAGCTGTACTCAATGCCCTTCGTCC
>JAFDEW010000474.1 GCA_019310125.1 Deltaproteobacteria bacterium
AGATCATTAGGGTTCATACGGTTGGGTAGAGGACGGAAAGAAGGTGTCAGGTGTCGGGAACGGAAGGCAGAAGGTTAGAAGATCAGAAGGTGAGAAGATCAGAGATCGGAGGTCAGAGGACAGAGGGCAAAGGGCAGAAGGGTTAGTGAAAAAGATGAACATCGAACATCGAACGTCCAACATCGAATGTTGAATGAAAGACAAAAAAATGAAATTAAATTGAGGAGCGGAGCGACATCATTATTCGATGTTCAACGTTGGACGTTCGATGTTGGACGTTAATTTATTGAGAGGCTGAAAGCGAATTGCCTAAAGCGGAGCGAATTTAACCGGGACGATATGAACGACCTTAACGAAAGAAAAACCATGATTGCTTATTTTGACTGTTTTTCCGGTATCAGCGGCGATATGACTTTGGGCGCGTTTTTAGACCTTGGAGTACCCGTAGAATGGTTGAAAGAACAATTGGGAAGGCTTCCTCTGGCAGGGTTTGATGTTTGTGTTGATACGGTATCTCGTAATGGAATTGCGGCGAAAAGTGTTCGGGTGCGGGTAGAAGATGACACAACATCAAGAGACCATGCTCAAATACGGTCACTGATAATTAACAGCCCGTTATCTTCGAACATCAAACAGATGAGCCGTGACATTTTTGAACGGATTGCACAAGCTGAAGCCGTGATTCACGGGTGCACCGTTGACCAGGTGCATTTTCATGAAGTGGGCGGTATTGATGCGATTGTCGATATCGTGGGAACGGCGCTGTGTATGGATTACTTGGGTATTAAAACGGTAATTGCTTCGCATATCCCCCTGGGAAAAGGGTTTGTTTCCTGTGACCATGGAACCCTGCCGGTGCCGGCGCCGGCAACTCTGGGCATCCTTAAAGGGGTTCCGGTTTATGGCACAAAAATACCCCATGAACTGGTTACCCCGACCGGTGCGGCAATCCTTGTTACCCTGGCGGGGTCTTATGGGGAACTGCCGGAGATGATTATTGAAAAAACCGGTTACGGGGCGGGCAAACGTGACATAGAATCGATTCCCAATCTGTTGCGGGTTGTTATGGGAACCGGCTTATGGGGTGACACCGGCCAAACATCAGCCCTTCATAAAGATACGGTTGTGGTGTTGGAAACCTGCATTGACGATATGAACCCGGAGGTGTTCGGATTCCTGATGGATCGTCTCTTTGAACAAGGCGCTCTGGATGTCTACTGGATTCCTGTTTTTATGAAAAAAAACAGACCCGGCACACTGGTACAGGTTCTGTGCCGGAGAAATCTGAAAGAGGTTCTGATGGATTGTATTTTATCTGAAACCAGCACACTGGGCATAAGATATTATGATGCCAAACGGTGCATGCTGACCCGTGAAACCGTTATTATGAAAACAGCCTACGGCGAAATTCAGGTCAAACGGATTACAGAACCGGGCGGGAGCGTTCGGATTGTGCCGGAGTATGAAGTCTGCAAAAAAATAGCACTTGAAAACAAGCTTCCCATACGCAGGGTATACGATACCATTATAAGATCGGTAACTGAATAACATTGTGTTGTAATTATATTACTTGACAAAGAAGATATCAGGCTATAGAGACGGACCATGAATTTAAAACAGAAATCGGTCATGTTTTTTGCGACCGGCTGTTTTATTGGGAACATCTCTTTTGCTCCCGGAACATTTGGGTCTATCCTGGGACTTCCGCTTTGTTTTTTTCTTTCTAAAATCAATTTGTCGATCGCTGTATTTTTAACCGTAATTTTTATTTTATTTTCCATATGGATCGCTCAGAGGGCTGAGAAAATAGTAAATACGGAAGATCCGGGCTGTATCGTCATTGATGAAATTGCGGGTATTCTGGTAACATTTACAGGGCTTCCGTTTAACGTAATTTCCGTTGCTTTTGGATTTCTTATATTCAGAGCTTTGGATATCTGGAAGCCGTATCCGATTTCATGGATCGAAAGAAAATTATCCGGGGGCACAGGCATTGTGATGGATGACGTGGCGGCGGGTATTTGCAGCAATCTGTTATTGAGAGGTATATTAATTTTGACGGCTTCGTAAAAAGTCCAACTTCTGCGTTGTGCTGCATTTCGCAATCATTCAACGTACGAAAAGTACGCCTCATGATTACAAAATTTGCACGCCTTGAATTTGAACTTT
>JAFDEW010000475.1 GCA_019310125.1 Deltaproteobacteria bacterium
GGAACTGGACTTCTGGGGTAAATTCCGCCGTGCCGTTGAATCAGACATGGGTAACCTCGAGGCTTCAATTGCAAGCTACGATGACATCCTGGTCACCCTCACTGCTGAGGTGGCTCGTACGTATATCTTTATTCGTACGCAAGAAGCGCGTCTGGCGATTGCAAGAGAGAATGTAAAGATTCAGGAACAGTCCCTTGAAATTGCCGAAACGCGTTTCAAAGAAGGAGACGTCACCGAACTGGATGTGCAACAGGCCAGAGCTCTTCTGCGAGATACTCAGGCTACGATCCCCCGGATACAAACCGGCCTGCGTCAAAACAAGAACGGGCTCGCTATTTTGCTTGGGATACTCCCTGGTGAACTCAAGGATATATTAGAAGTGCCAAAGCTCATTCCCACAGTACCTGCTGAAGTAAGAGTAGGGGTTCCGTCGGAGTTGCTGCGTCGGCGTCCGGATATCCGCCTTGCAGAGCGTCAGCTTGCCGCCCAGAGTGCCCTGATCGGAGTGCGATTCAGATGTAACGGCAGCAGGTTCTCCCGGCGGCAGCTCATTTAGCGACCTCTGGGATTCCGACAGCATCGAATTTTTTGGCGGCCCTGCTTTTACCTGGAACATTTTTAACTACGGACGCATCAAAAACCGTGTTCGTATTCAGGATGCCCGATTCCAGCAACTGGTTGTCAATTACCAGAATGCAGTGCTCAGGTCAGCTCAAGAAGTGGAAGACGCCATGGTGGCCTTTTTGCGGTCACAGGATGAGGTAAAATTTTTATCAGAAAGCGTGAAAGCAGCCACGCGTTCGGTGGATATTTCCATGATTCAGTATCGGGAAGGGCTGGTAGACTATCAGCGGGTGTTGGATACTCAACGATTTCAGAGGCAAGAGCAAGACCTTTTGACCGAAATCAAAGGATCTGTTGTCCTAAATTATATTGCCATGTTTAAAGCCCTTGGGGGGGGCTGGCAGATTCGGGAAGGAAGGGATTTTGTTCCTGAAGAAACCCGGAAGAAGATGCAAAACCGGACAAACTGGGGGAATTTGCTGACACCCACAAAGCTGGAAACACCGCCGGCCCATGAAAACAAACCCTAAGGTTGCATCAAACTATTTGTAATAGAAACACTATGGAAAACTTTTGTCACTTTTTCGGTTTAACCGGGTTAATTATATGAAAAAAAATCATCTGACCAGAAATAATATAATTTTATTAATCTGCCTATTGGTCATGATTCTTTTTTTCCCCATATTATCTTTTCGTAGGGTGCTGTTGAAAAACATACTTTTTACGGCTATAATTATCTTCGGCACTTTTTCTCTGGATTTTGTTAAAAGGACTCAAATAATTCTGATCGCATCCGGAACAGTTACCATATTTTTAAACTGGCTTGATCATTTTTTCCCGAATCATGTTTTGGACTTAGTCAATTCATTCTCATTTTTTTGCTTTAACCTGTTTATTATCGTATTTATGGTCAGGCATATCGCTAAGAGCAAAAGGATCAATGTAACCATTATAATCAATTCAATCAACGGGTATCTGCTTATCGGAATATTAGGAGCGGTGCTCCTGGCCATGGCGGAAATACTGCAAAAATTTCTTTATCATCTGGATACCGGGGCGATTAATTTTGCCGGGGGCCCTGCCCAAGGGTTTCATGATTTTCTATACTTCAGCTTTGTTACCCTGACGACGTTAGGATATGGGGATGTCACACCGGTTTCAGCTTTTGCCAAATCTGTCGCGCTGATCATTGCCGTTACCGGCCAGCTTTATTTGACCATTCTGATTGCCATGCTGGTGGGAAAATTTCTCAGCCGGACGGAGACCGATTGATCCGGGACGTCACGAAACTATCTTTTGTTCACCTTAGCAAAGGCAAAGGCGCATTTCCAAGTTAGTTCGATTCGCTCAAAATTGAAATGGTGGAATAATGCAATGATGAATGGACTGGGAAAACGGGTAAAGACACAAAAGCCGGACCTGGCAGGAGCAAACGAACAGTTAATTGCACCGAAGAAGATGCTGATGGAAGGGCCGAACTTAGAACTATCGCTGGCCAACTTGTCTACGTTGTTTATCAACGTGCTCGCTGACAGGATAGACAGCACGATTGAAGACGCCCAGCGTAGCATCTGCGAATTTCTCGATATTGACCGCTCCACACTTTGGCAAGTTTGTAAGGAAGAGCCAGGTATGTTGCAGCTGACACATTCGTATCAGCCTCCGGAAAGCCCGCCACCTGCTGAGCGGATGAATGGAAAGGATTTCTTCCCATAAAAGAATCAAAAAAGGAGAAGTATGATGAAAAAAACATTCGTTTTTGTTGCTTTATTATCTGCATTGTCTCTAATTTTAGCCATGCCTGCCTCGGCGGGTCCTGCCATGGATCGTATTGTGAAGAAAGGGGAGTTGCTGGTTGGCACAAGCGGCACACAGCCGCCGATGACAGCCCTCGCCAAAAAAGGCGAGATCATCGGACTGGATGCTGACATTTCGAGGGCAATGGCCCTTGCAATGGGTGTTAAAGTAAAATTTGTTTTAATGCCATTTGCCAAGCTTCTCCCGGCCCTCGAAGCAGACCAGGTAGACATGATCCT
>JAFDEW010000131.1 GCA_019310125.1 Deltaproteobacteria bacterium
TGATATTTCGTGTTTATAAGAACAATTGTAACTGCCCATGGGTTTTTAAATCACAAATTCCAAGCACCAAATAAAAAACAAATCCCAAATCTCAAGCACCAAATCTCAAACAAATCTCAAATCTCAAACTCCAAATCCCAAACCGGTTAAAAAGCGATTTGCTTGGGGTTTTGAATTTTTGTTATTGTGATTTATTTGTTATTTGGGATTTGTTATTTGATATTTCCACTAACACAACAACTCCGTGAACGGTTGCAAATAGGCGCCTAACTACGAAGGCTTTCATACAACGCAATCCCTACCGTGGTGGACAGGTTTAGACACCTGATTTCATCAGTGATGGGGATGTGGTAAGTAGCATATTTATACATTGATATGATGGTTTGGGAGAGTCCTTTTGTTTCCGAGCCGAAAATTAGAAAAAGCCTGTCAGAAGATGGCATGGACCAGAAGGGCATTGCACCGTTTTTGGTAAATAATGCGACTTCGTCTTTTTGTGGCGCCATGTTTTCCTGAAAACTGTCAAAATCGTCCCAGACCGAAAGTTTGACTTTGTGCCAGTAATCCAGACCCGCTCTTTTAAGTTCACGGCTTTCAAGGGAGAAACCCAACGGTTTAATCAGATGAAGAAAGGCGCCCACCCCCAGACAGGTGCGCCCGATATTTCCGGTATTCCAGTGCACCTCCGGTGCAACCAGAACAACGTGGCGTTCAAGCGTATTATTCGTGATATTTTGAGGAGGGTTATTCATCTACAGGCGGATGCCGCAGTATGGGCAGTATTTGAAATTCTTATCTAAATCTTTGCCGCAATGATGACACATTGCACTTTTTCGGTCTGCCGGGTGACCATATTCTTCTTTGAATTCATGTACCGTTTTTTCACACCGTTCACACATGATAAACGGTTTACCCTTTTTGATTCTTAAGATCGGAATAAAAAAAAGATACAAATAGTGATCCACCCGTTTATAATAGGCCCGGGCCAGACCGCACACAGGGCAAATTCTTGGGTTAGTGTCAAGAATTTTTATTTTAGGAGAAACACCGACAATCAAAAACATAGGATGTTCAATAGCACCTTTTTTGAATTATGAATAGTGATTGCTATTATTCAAAAATACGATACTATTTTCAGTACAGGCCATCTGGTCCTTGTAAATCTCATAATATTTAAAGACCTTTTTGATATAGTACCGGGTTGCCTTGAACGGGGGGATTCCCTGATAGTGCCTTACGTTTCTGCTCCCGGCATTGTATGCCGCAAGTGCCAGTTTAACGTCCCCGTCGAATTGGATAACCAGCTGTTTGAAATACCGTACTCCACCGTTTATGTTTTGTTTGGGGTTGAAGGCATCCTCCACACCCAGCGCATGGGCGGTTGCCGGCATCAGCTGCATAAGGCCTTTTGCACCTCTTTTGGAAATCGCTCGGGTATTGTATCCGGACTCTGCCATAATGATTGCCTTTATAAGAGCAGGATCAACCTGGTGTCGACTGGCCGCTTGAATGACAATGGGGTGTAAGACACGTTCGGCTTTTTTACGGCCAATGGATGATGAACGGTGTTCCGTGCCGGCAGCAAAATATTCCCCTTGCAACGATGGGAAACTTATCATTTTTTGGCTGTTGCGATTGTAAGCAAAACTTACACTCAGAATCATTAAACCAATGAACACTAAGCGTATAAGTTCCACTGATAATAGTTGCAGGATGAATTTTTTATTCATTATAGACTTTATTTTGACAAAAGTGTTCGGCAATTAATTCAATTTTTTTTAATTGATTTGATAATATGCAAAAACCGTGCAAAACAAAACCGTTAGATAATAAATTTATAAATAACATATAGTTATATGAAATAAACGCAAGGATACCCGTTCACATTTATAGCAGAATGTGTGTAATTGTGTAATAAACTATATGAAAATCATGTAACGGTTTACAGGGTGTAAATCAAGATTGTTGGTGATTTAGCTCAAGCAATCCAGGTTTCAGGTGTCAGTGTTCAGGTGTCAGCTCTTACGTTCGTCCTCCTGACACCTGACACCTGAAACCAGACCTTCGAATTCCGATGGAAAGTAATAAATGACCGCTGTTAACCAACATAAATTTCGTGACGCGCGCCGGTAATTTCGGCGAAGCGGCAATTGGGCAGCAAAGCGCAGATGGTCTTTTGGGCTTTGATAGAGACCACCCGGTCACATCCGGCGCTGGCAATGAGAATCGGTGTTGTGATCTTTTTGGCAAAATCCGGCTCGGTAAGAATATCTATGGATTCAAATGTTGCTGACAGCCATCCATAGGTCGGGCCGCCCAGCGCAAGGTCGGGATTTTCCGCGATAGCCTTATTTTCATCCATAAAACGTTCCGGGTCTGTAGTCAGTCTGTTATCTTTAAATTTTTCAACGGTATAATCGCCTGAACCTATGATGTAAGCGTGATCCAGACCCCCTTTTATTGCAATCCAGGCGATTAACCTGACAAACCATTCGGGCAGGGGTGACGTCAAAATATCGATCATCGGTGATACCAGAACCGCTTTATCAACGAGTTTCGGATGATCATGAATAAAACGCAGCGCGATATGCCCCCCCATGGAGTGGGAAAGGAAAATCAGTGGGATGGTTGCCTCGGGCTGAACAATTTTGCTGATAAACAGGTTCAGATCATTCAGATAATTATCGTAGTTTTTAATAAATCCTTTATGTCTGTTTGCCAACATTCTTGATGAAAGGCCCTGTCCGCGCCAGTCAAGACTATAAACATCAAAGCCTCTCTGATTCAGTTCGCGGATTGTTTCTGCATACTTTTCCATGAATTCTTTTCTGCCATTTAGCAAAACAACCGAACCTCTTTTTATTTCGTTATGGGAATACCAAATACCATAGCGAATATGCTGATTGTCAGACGTGGTCATAAAATTATAAACGGTAGACTTTTTTTCTTGGGCGGCGGAATGATTCTGGATCATAAGGAACAGACCGAGATATAACATAATGAATTTTATCGGAACTGCGTTAATCCGGATATTTATCATCATAAAGATAGCGCAGGTCATTATTTAGAGCAGGGCAAACGCATTTGAAACCCAATACAGTGAGAACACGCCGTGGCTACGCTGCATCGAAATCGAATGCGTTTTTCCTGTTATTTAGAGAAATGTATATTGACCTCAATGGTCTTGTCAGTTATGGTTATTTTTTTCACATGTTTTGATCTTGAACAAAAATAATCAGTTATGGATGGACACTCACTCAGTAATAGGAGAAAAATGAAAAAGCATTCGCATAATCATGTTGAGACTTACGACGGTTTGACAGGACTCGGGCTGGATCGTGAAACCGACGAAAACACGATTATCTACTACCTTCAGAAATTTTCCGATGACACGTTGATAAAAGAATTAGTAAAAAGACTGACAGATGAAGAACTTGAAGAAATATTTTCTTTGCTGACTCGTTTACTTAGGAAACATTTAACAGATTCCGAGTATCACACCCTCTTCCTTAAAGATGATCGTTCATAAGATCAAATTTTGTACTTTCCGAAATCTTCAGGAGAAAGGTTTTCAAGATAGTCCGCCCATTTTTTGCCTTCTTCGGTTTTGTTTAGCACCTCATAATCGCTTTCCGTCATTTGAGACTTTTCGAAAATCTTATCATGAACATAAATGGGAGCACGAAAACGAAGTGCAATGGCAATCGCATCGCTGGGGCGGGCATCCATATCAAAAGTTTTTTCTTGAGATACAAAATATATCTTGGCGTAAAACGTGTTATCCTTTAGATCACACACTTCAACTTTCGACACCACCATGTCCAGCCTGTCGATGAAATTTTTGAAAAGATCGTGGGTCATGGGTCGATCAAACTTGATGTCCCTGAGTGCTGAAGCTATGGATGTGGCTTCCAACAAGCCGATCCATATGGGAACCGCCTGGTCGCCTTTCACCGACTTTAAGATTAGAATGGGTGTGTTTGATGTGGGATCTATTGCCATGCTCGCTATGTTTACTTCATGCAACATAACTTTTCTCTCCTCTTGAACCCGAAGATATGGGTTCTATACTAACCGGTTCACCCCAGAGTGAATGGGAATGTGCTTTCAAAATTTTAACAGTAACCATCCGTCCTGTAGCGATTTCATCACCGAAAAGCGCATCATCCCCCCGGGAAAAATTTACGATCTTGTTGGTTGATGTCCGTCCTGTCCACTGAACATCGAGATTCATGCTGTGTTTATCAATCCGGGTCTGCTTTTTACTCAACCCTTCTACAAGGATCGATTGCGTCGATCCCACCAGAGCTTTATTCTTTTGGATTGTAAAATGGGACTGCAGGGCAAGCACCTGCTGTAATCGTTGTTTTTTTTCCTTTTCTGAAATTTTGTCTTCAAATCGGGCCGCCGATGCATTCGGGCGGTCTGAATATTTAAATGCAAAAAGCCCGTCAAACTCCACTTTCTTAATCAATTCAAGGGTTTTTTCAAAATCGGCTTTTGTCTCTCCTGGAAATCCCACAATAATATCAGATGTAATCGCTATATCAGGACAAATATTGCGCAGTTTGTCTATTTTTTCAAGGTATATTTTGCGGCTGTATTTCCGGTTCATTTTTTTTAGAATCCGGTTTGAACCTGATTGTATAGGCAAATGTATATGACGGCACATCTTATCAAGGTTTTTAAAGGCAAGCATGAGGTCGGGCGAAAGATCCTTGGGATGTGACGTGGTAAACCTGATTCTTAAAAGACCGTCAATTTGATTTACAAGTGCCAGCAGTTCGGGAAATGTACAGAGCCCTTCCTTTTTTCCGTAGCTGTTTACGTTCTGGCCTAAAAGGGTAACCTCCCGAACTCCTGATTTGATCAGACACTTAATTTCATTAATAATATTGTCAGGATCCCTGCTGGTTTCTCTGCCTCGAACATAAGGAACCACGCAGTAGGTGCAATAATTATCGCATCCTTGCATGATGGTTACAAAGCTGGCAACTTCCCCTTTTTGGCAATTATCATTTAAAAAATCGAGCTCTTGTATCTTTTCAGACATTTCAACGTCTACAATGCGGCATTTTTTCGACGCTATGGTTTTTATGATACCGGGCAACCGGCCAATGGCATGTGTCCCGAAAACAAGGTCAAGGTGTGGCACACGCCGCAGGATTTTTGCTCCCTCCTGCTGTGCCACGCATCCGCCAACTCCGATAATAAGATCGGGTTTTTTCCTTTTCAGACCTGACAGGCGCCCTAAAAAACTGAAAACCTTTTGTTCGGCTTTTTCCCGGATGGCACAGGTATTAACAATGATCAGATCCGCTTTTTCCGGAAATGGAGTCATTGTATATCCTAACGGCTTTAATCCCTTGGCAATCTGTTCGGAATCGTAAACATTCATCTGACAGCCGATGGTATTGATATGTAACTGTTTTGTTTTCATAAAATATTTTTCAACTCGCCGGTTCAATCAGTATGTCCTTTTTAAGATCCTGTAAAATCATTTCAACAACATCCTCACATCCCGGAGCAATGCAAAACAACACGACGCCCTGATTCGGATCCATGGTGGTTAGGGTCACAATGCCGTCGTATGCCTCAAAAATAAATTTGAGAAAAGCGATTTCTCTGCGATCCACACGAAAATATTTTTTTATGGTATTCAATCTTGATGAATTCGTAAAAAGTGAAACGTGAAATGTAAAATGACGACATTTAGTACATTAAGAGGTCATACTAAATAGTGTCCATCCATAAACGGCATCTTTCGGCCCCCGGCGGCGTTCTCGCTCATTTTCAATCTTCAAAATAGCGCGCTATGCCTGCGGTTGAAAACTCGCTCGGGCCTTGACGGAAACCAAAATCTACCATTTCTGGATGGACACTAAATAACATATAAACTTTTTACGGTAAACTTTTTACTAAAATATTAATTTCAATTATTGGAAATCCGAATAAAAAATTCAGATACTATCACCATATCATCCATTGTTTCAATAAAAAAACTAGGGAAGAAACAGGGCGAACGCATTTGAATCCCAATTCAGGGAGAACGCTCCACGACGGCGTGCTTCTCTTTACAACCGACTGAAACTTGTTCTTAAGCACCCGTAAGCCCGAGCCGCGCCCGAGGTGTTAAGAACAATTCCTCGCTAAATTACCCCATTAATTTTTTACCCCATAATTTCATTCGGCTCGGGATAACGCGTGCTAAAACCCTTCAAACAGTCAGTCGGTTTCCAAGAGAAACACGCCGTCGCTCCGCTACGCCGAAATCAAATGCGTTTATCCTGAAACACGAAAAGTTAATGGAATAAAATATTGCTCAAATATTAAATTTAGGATAATTAGTTTTTTAATGAATAAAGAGTGGCAAATTTTACGTCCTGATCCTCGTGTTGTCGAAAAACTTTCCGGTATTCTAAAATGTCATCCCGCCATTGCTGCAATTCTGGTCAACCGAAATATTGTTTCCCCGGAGGACGCCTCGAGCTTCCTTGGCGCTTCATTGAATCAGCTAAGCCCGCCGTTCACCCTAAAGGATATGGATGTAGCGGTTCACCGCATATTGAAGGCCATAAATCGTAGAGAGAAGATTCTGATTTTTGGCGATTATGATGTTGACGGTGTTACCGCAACCACAATTCTTTTGGAGTTTTTCCGATCAGTGGGTGCGGATGTATCATACTATATTCCCCACAGAATAACGGAAGGCTATGGCCTGCAAAGCAGCCACATTATGAATTGCGCATTGGCAAAAAAGATAAACCTAATTGTCACCGTAGACTGCGGATCAGGGAGTCAAGATGCCGTGGCCGCGGCAAATGAGGCCGGCATCGATGTAATCATCACCGACCATCACGTGATGCCGGATACCATACCTCCGGCGGTTGCTGTCATAAATCCCATGCGTCGCGACTGTCCCTCCGGTTTTGATGATCTCGCTGGTGTTGGTGTGGCGTTTTATCTTCTGATCTGTCTCAGAAAACAACTGCGTGACGAAAATTTCTGGAAGGATCGACCGGAGCCTAATTTAAAAAGCATATGCGATCTTGTGGCCCTTGGGACCCTGGCAGACATGGTTCCCCTTACCAATAACAATCGAATACTTGCAAAGACAGGGCTCGATATTATCGGTTCAAGTCCACGTCCGGGCATGAAAGCATTGATGGGGGTCTGCGGAATTAATAAATGTGCCGTGAATAGTGAGGATGTGATTTTCGGGCTGGCACCCAGATTAAATTCCGCAGGCAGGATAGATCACGCTTCTCTGGCCGTTGAACTATTAATAACCAAAAGCATGGATGATGCCGAACAGATTGCAAATTCACTCGACCGTATGAACCGGAAACGGCGTAGCGTAGAAACTGAGATGCTGTCTCAAATCGAAGATTATTTAAAGGTAAATCCCTCACTTCTCGAAAAAAACACCCTGGTTTTAGCCCAGCCGGACTGGCATTTAGGGATTCTTGGGATTGTCGCTTCCAGAGTTGTGAAAAAATATTGTTGCCCCGTGGTGCTTATTACCACGGCAGACGGAGTTGGAAGAGGATCGGCCAGAAGTATCCCCGGAGTAAATCTTTATGACGGGCTTTGTGCTTGTGCCGTTGATCTTGAGAGTTTTGGCGGTCATTCAATGGCCGCTGGTCTGAAAATTAAGACTGAAAAAATAGAGCGGTTTGAATCAAAGTTCGAAAATTTTGTGCACGATATAACAAAGCCGGATGATTTTATCCCAAAAATTTACATTGATTATGAACTCGCTTTTGATGATATTTCAAAGGGTCTCATTGACGAGATAGAATCTTTAAATCCGTTTGGCACCGGCAACCCCGAGCCGATTTTTATGGCCAGGAACATAACGGTTGTATCTTCAAAAATCGTGGGTAAACATCATCGGCGCATGCTGTTAAAACAGTCCGGAGAAAACACCGGTAACACGTTTCATGCCATTCATTTCAACGCTAATACCGGCATCCCTGTTAAGCAAGGCTTTGATCGTATTGCGTTCCGGTTGCGATGGAACCGCTGGAACGGCAGGAAAACCGCCCAAATAGTTATTGAAGAGATTGAAACACGTTAGTCGTTTTTTAAAAATATAAGCGCTTCAGGCATAATTCAGGTTTTGGATTAAACATTTCCCTTGCAATGGTCACTCTATGACATTATTATTGAGCGATTGAACGCAACCTGAAAAATTAGTATAATAAATTGATGAGTTCGTAACCAGCCGTTTTTTGACTTTTTACGAGAATAACATCTCAAAAAGTTCTGAGACCTTTGAAAAACGTTCAATTTTGTTCAAGTACAAGGAAGGCGAAAATTTTAACCATAGGAATGCATTGAGTATTTTGAGGATTAAAATTTGAGCCTGACGCAGGAAATTGGGCGAAAGGGGGCGTTTTGCAAAGGTCTCAGTTCTGGAGTATTCACTGATGATATAAACCTTGCTCCATAAGTTATTGAGAAGTTACTTGCGAGACCATTAACCCGACAGAATTAAAGGTGAAAGTTTATGGCTAAGATATTTCGGCCAAGCAGCCGCGAAGCACAGATCTTATCAAAAATCGAATCTTCAAAAGAGTATGCCCGCAGAAAAACAATAGAGAGTATAAAAGACCGTATCGAACCGCTCTCCAACGCTATTGCCATGAAGCTTATTGAAAGCAACCTTGTGGAAACGACAAACAAAAACGTACTTGAGGAACAGATTTTAAAATGTCTTGAAAAATTAAGCCGTGCGGACGAATTTGAAATTGACTATCAGAATGCGCCCTTCAGACATATTACAACACAGCCCAATGTTTCCAGCCTTTATGTCACTGCTTTTGTAATAGAGACCCTTATTAACCATAAAGTGGTCGTTGATATATTCGGTTCTGACGAAGAAATATATCTTTGCATTAATCGGCAAATCGTAAAAATTCTTTCCTGAAGATGCGCCCTTCTTTCCTTCCCAGGTTAGTGAACGGACCTTTTGACGACCCCGGATTATTCATCCCTTTTCTTCTTGAAAAACGTGCCATAATTTTCGATTTTCTTTTCCTTGGCCGGGAACAGCACCTTTACTTGTACGGTCCCGGAGGTTTTTTGAAAAATGTTGAAGGAAAGCTTGCCGGATACTCATGGAACCTTGTTAAAAATTACAGCAACCTATTTGCATTGAACGTTACCGAGGTGCATCCTGGTCATATGACCACCAGAAATTACATATGCCAAAACCGATTCATGCCGGCGCAAGAGGATATCCGGCAGCCTTTTGACGGCCTTTTGCTCAAAGAACCGGCCCTGTCCGTTTCCGCAGAAGTTCTTGATCACAGTATCCCCTGTTTGGGGTTTACCATTGAAGAGCGATTCCACATAAATATAATGAAAGAACATGTTGCCGGTCTCGGGCTTGAGATCGGTCCGTGGCTAAATGAATTTAAACAGGCGCTGTACAATAATATAGATCCTGATTCGGAATTTGAGGTTAAATACGGCAGGCAAGGTTCATATAAGAAAAGGTTCATCCTGGGTGATCTCGCAAAGCGGATTGCTCTTATCACTCCAGGTCAGAAGGTTTCATATATTGTAGATGCCGCGTATAGCAAATCAAATGAAGCCAAGATTATTGAACTTGCCAAAAACGCGGATCACCTGTTTATTGAAGCGGCGTTTCTTGAAAGGGACAGGGATATTGCCGAAAAAAAATGCCATCTCACCGCTTGGCAAGCCGGAAGAATTGCAGGTAAAGCCGGGGTAAAACAGGTTACGCCGTTCCATTTCTCACCCAGGTACAAAGGACTGAAGCCTCTTTTGGAAAAGGAAACCCTGGATTCATATCACAGACATATTTCTTGCGGCTGAAAGTCAAATTTCAACCCACCCTGTTTTTTTGTTTTCTTAAAAATGTGTCCAGGGCCTCGATCACCACGCTGGTAATTTCTGTTTTGTTTTTTGAAGCATAAGCTTCAACTCTCTCCGCGAGCTTGCAGGGGATTTGAATATTAAACTCCTTGGTTAAATCAGAGCATTGATCCTTGAAGTTTTCTTTGACCATATGGGTTGCCATCCTTTTCTGTGTCATTTCGAAATACGGTTATATCTTATCTTATTTTAGTTCACAGAATTATTCAAGCTTGAAAAAGACCCAATTCAGAGTAAACGCATTTGAATCCCAATATAGGAAGAACGCTCCACGCCGCCGCTGCGCTGCACTGAAATCAAATGCGTTTGTCCTGACCTGATTTTCAGGATCATTTGACAAATTGTTTTACAATGATAAAATTATTAACTTTTCAATAGATG
Source organism: Deltaproteobacteria bacterium (assembly GCA_019310125.1). GTDB lineage: Bacteria > Desulfobacterota > Desulfobacteria > Desulfobacterales > UBA11574 > S5133MH16. The sequence continues at coordinate 10,288 of JAFDEW010000131.1, forward strand.
TTGCTAAAATCGACTTTAACAGGCTGTTTTTTCATTTGAATTCATTCCGAGCCATAACCTGCGGGGAATTCAAATTTAAACGCCCAACCGCAGGAGAATGTTCCGATGAGATCCTTTAGAATACCGATGCTGTGCGCACTGTTGATATTGTCCGCATGTGCACACCATAAAAAAATTCCTCCTGAAACCACCCGTAGCGTGTATTCGGCTGATTCCTGCCAGGACGCTCTCGTGTATGATTATGCCCCCCTTTTTTTAACCCATAATTATGGGGCGTCTTACAATCGTATCGGTGAGCCTTCGGCCAGGTATGATGACCGGGGAAACGAACAGATCTATATAGACAGTGGGAATCCAATCATCTTTTTTCTCAAGAACACCTTTACTACCCCCAAAGGCCGTTATACCAATCTGATTTACCGGGTACACTTTCCAAAAGTGCCGTTTCGTCTGATCCCTTTTTACCTGACCGTCGGGAAGAATGTCGGTTTGATGGTTGTGATTACCCTGGATTCACGACAGCGACCCGTTTTGGTGACTACGGTGCATACCTGCGGCTGCTATCTGGTCATTGTTCCGACGTCTTTTTTGCCCCGGGACGCCCTGCCGGTAAAATGGAAAGAAAAACCCATCCGTGCATATGGTGAAAACTTGCCTTGGCTTCAAAAAAAAAAAAAAATCCGGGATCCAAAATTGTTGATCCATTTAAGGCCCGGAGTTCACAGGGTCATGGATCTTGAAATCA
>JAFDEW010000476.1 GCA_019310125.1 Deltaproteobacteria bacterium
GGATTGGCTTTTTGGTCACCTGGGTTTTTTCTAATAGACGGCAACCCGTTGAATATATTTCCAACCCATCATCCGTTGGTTTTGGCAAGGTTGCAGACCGGGTGATCTGAACAAAATCATTATATTTAACCTTCAGGGTAACCGTGTGACCGGTTACGCCCTTATGGCGCATGCGCCGGGCCACCTTGTTTCCCAGAGCAAGGAGCTCTTTTTTAGCCGCATCCAAAGAGGTAATGTCATGCAGAAAGGTCTGCTCATGGCCCAAGGACTTCACATCATGCTCCGGTATCACATCTCTGTCATCTATCCCCATGGCTAACAGATGCATATTGATACCATGTTTTCCAAATTTTTTCTCCAGGAATCCGGCCGAGGTCTGTCTTAATTCCCGAAACGTGCGGATGTTGAAGCCACGCAGGGTCAACCGGGTCATTTTCCCCACCCCCCACATTTTTTCCACGGGGAGGGGATCTAAGAATTCTCCGATACCATTGAGAGATACAACGGTTAAGCCATCGGGTTTGTCAATATCAGAGGCAATCTTTGCCACAAATTTTGAAGGAGCGACACCGGCGGAAACTGTCAGGCCTGTTTGTAATAAAATTGTTTTTTTGATCAGTCTCGCAATGGTCTCGGGCGGACCGAAAATGCGGGTGGAACCGGTGACGTCCAAAAATGCCTCATCAATAGATACAGGCTCAACTAACGGTGTAAAACCATGAAATATTTCAACTACTTGTTTGGAAACCTCTTTGTATCTTGACATTCTGACCGGCAAAAAAATTCCATCCGGGCAACGGCGTCTTGCCTTGGCTATGGGTTGGGCGGAATGAATACCGAATTTTCGAGCTTCGTATGAGGCGGATGATACCACCCCTCTTTCCTTGCTCCCCCCTACGATGACCGGCTTTCCATTTAAGGCGGGATTATCCAGCACCTCAACCGAGGGATAAAAAGCATCCATGTCCAGATGAATGATGTGTTTTGACCGAACTTGCTTATTCATAAAAACCAAATTCCCTGATCTGAAAAACCCTTTCTCTTTTTTATCTGATGCCGCTTCTAAATACAACCCCTGAGACAGATGTCGGCAGGATAAACGCATTTAGAATTTGCATAGCCGCTGACACAAAAACCATAAGAGGATTTTAAGGATTAGCTCCGGAACTTGGAGGGTCTATTACAAAACCGTCATTCTTAATGTTCGCAATAGCTCTATTGAAAGGAATAAAGATCCGGGTCCATAGGTCCCGGCTTTGGTCCACCCCGGAGGGGATTTGCTTTATTAAAAGTTCATTGACTTATTGAAATTCCAAATAGCAAATCCCAAAAAACAAACAAATAACAACACGCGGCGCAAGCGCCTGCGCTGCGCGTTGAACCGGTTTTGAATTTGTGATTTGTAATTTGAGATTTATTTGTAATTTGGTGCTTGAAATTTGTGATTTTAGACACAAAACTCCAAGGCAGAGCCATCTATCTCTGACCTGGCTCTCCGAGGCGTAGGCTCTACGAGCCGGAGGCCAAAAGGACCAGGTTTTCGATTTTGAATAAACTCCGGTGATCTTTGCTCTTGAATTTCATCATGATACCGCTGCCAATAGCAAAGGCTGCATAACTTGGGTCATACATTTTTCGGAAACCCGGAATAGGTCATTAAAAACATCTCAAGATCTTTTTTAATGAATTCTTTCACATCCCACGCTTTCATGGACAGATACCCCAGATACTTGGACTGGATGACATAGGCCTGGGCATCGATCATTTCTTTTTCTCGGTTTTCCACCCGTACCCGGATCCTCTCATACAAATCGCCTTCGAATGTATCCAACTGCTCCAATGAAAATTCATTCACATTGAAATAAATTATTCCTTCAGTGATCGCATCCGTTACAGGAATAATTCCGGGATACGATTCCCCTTTCACCCTAAACCGGGCATAGTCTCTGAGAATCGCTTTTTGTGACCGAAAATGACGGGCGGTAACGGCATGCATTACAGAAGGTATCATTAAGGTGCCATAGGTAAAGATATTCATATCCCGATGTTTCAAAACCCCAACACATTCACCGCATTATCGGATCCTGTAAAATCAACTTTTTAAAGAATACAGAAAGTAACTATTATTTTCTGTTATAATTCCAAAAGTATGTACAAATCAGAAAAATTGATATCACAATTTCGTACATTTATTTTTTACTGCAGCGAACGCCGGGCATGAGTGCACTGGGAAAAGCCAAGGGGGGCTTTGAAAAAGGTGAGTTTTGTCGGGGCTACCGGAAAATGTAAAAACACACCATCTTTTCCCAATCCATCTCAATGCCCTGGTTTATTGTTGTCAAGTATTTTTTATCAGTAAATTCCGGTTAAGTTTTTGCATATGAGTGCAAGT
>JAFDEW010000477.1:0-2359 GCA_019310125.1 Deltaproteobacteria bacterium
GATTTTTCCAGATCGATCAGGTGGGGGACAATCTGCCGGTCGGCACAGGCGTCCCCCGGACAAGACTTCCCCGCGTTTGCAATGAGAATGTGTTTGCCGTAAAGGGAACTGTGCTGCAGGTAAATCCGATGCAGCGAATGAACTAAAACCGCCGTGTCGCGTATCAGGCGGTCCACTTCCTGGGGCGTCCGACCGGCGGCGGTTTGGAGATATTCGTCTAGCGTCAGGCAATGCGGGACTTCCCGGGTAATCAAAATCGCCTGGGGATGCTTTCCATACCTCCTTTCGCCGTAATAGATCACTTCCGGCACTGCGATCCCCCGCACCTTCAACTGTGAAAGCCGGACATATTCCCGGTATGCCGTCGGCCGGGACAAAAAGCCATGCCGCAGCGCCCGGAAACAATGGCCCTGCTGACGCTTGATGTAGATAATCGTAGTTTCCTGCCCGCCCATCGGCAGTAGAACCCGGCATACCCCGCTCCACCCGCTTCGCCGAAAGTTGGGCTCTTCGACCCAGTCGGCCTCGAGTTCCCAGATGGCGTCGAACGTATCGAGGCCCGCCGCGTGCAGCGCCTTTTGCGAGATGGCCGATCCGAAGTGCGCACGGCAGCCACGGTCACGATTTCTCAAAAACATAAATCCTCCATTTCAATTCCGGTATCGACACGTCCAGGCAAATTGGAAATCAGAAAGTGCCGGGGGGCCAAGATTCCGACACTACATGAACTGATGAATGACTGTCGAACCAGCCGCCGCAACCAAACCTAGCAACAGCGTCCAAAGCCCATTGCGCACCCGTGCATACTTAGGCGTCAGGCCATACTTGACGAGATAGTAAATCTCATGAATACATGAAATGCTTGTGCTGAACATGTCCGGCGGGACCAAGCACCGGGCGGGTCCGCACGCCCGGTTTCTGCCAGCAACTGTTTTGCCTTCTTTGACCCAAAGGGTTCAAATATGGTCAGGTCCTTTTCTGCAGGATATAAATTCTCCACATGGCATAATATTTCATGAAATCGAAATGCCCCCGAACATCCAACCCGGCCGTCGTGAATTCCCTTTCAGCCGCTGAACGCTCGATCACAATCCGGTTCCGGTATTTCTTGTGGGTTCTCCGCGCTTCGAGCCTTTTTCTCTTGAATGCCTTGAAGTTTCCGTCCACCCATAGTGAAACCGCAACGGTTTCCCTTGTCACCCGGAAAAATTCCCGCAAGATCGCTATGCGGTCTTCCGGCTGGGTGATATGATGCATCAACCGCATGCAGAAAATATGGTCCACACGACCATCTTCTATATCGATCTGAAAGGCGGAGGTTTGAAACATCTGAATACGGGAGAGCAGGTGGGCCGGGTGGACCGACTGCGCAACCCGGAGCATGTCTTCACTGTTGTCCGCAGCCAGAATTTCACGGTTTTTTTTCTGGGCCAACAGCGGCCAAAACCGGCCGGCACCGCATGGTAAATCCAGAACAACCTCGGGATCCCCTGCCATTTCCAGAACTTTGGCGGAAATCTGCTGTTCCCGCCAGTTGGATAATCTTCGGCCGATGGAAGCGCTGTGCTTTTCGTGGTATGCCTTGGTGTGCGCGGAATTGTATTTGGCGGAAAACGCCAGATCCTTCTTTCCCATAATTTCTCTTTCCTTGTTATCCATCCTCAAACGGAACCGAGCGGTGTCAATGATATGAAAGTCCTTTTTTAATAAAACGCGCCGTTCCTTTATCATCCTCCACAACAAGAATTCTCATGGATGACTCTCCTAATTGTTTATAAACTTTATTGTTAAAGTTATTATGAAATAATATAAATAAAAAAACAACCATCTGTTCAGTACTTTTCAAACTGTGTTGTAATACATACAGTCCCTTATCGGTTTGAGCCGTAGCTTTGCCGATTATATATGCTCAAAAGATAATTTTTAAAGTTAATAAAAATCTTCATTTGAAGATATAGAATTAGAAAAAGATTGTTTAGCATTTATAATAACTCTTAATTATCTTTATAATGAAAAATTGTATAATTAAAACTTGATGAACTCGTAAAAAGTCCGATTTAGACGGTTTCGTAAAAAGTTCAAATTCAAGGCGTGCAAATTTTGTAATCATGAGGCGTACTTTTCGTACGTTGAATGATTGCGAAACAACGCAGAAGTTGGACTTTTTACGAGACCGTCAAAACTTAAAAAACATAAATGAGAAAACAACCCATATTCGGCAGTCAAATCATTGCTCAAGGGTGCTATTCGAATGAACTACGGACAAATTCTCGGATACCCTATTTGAAAAAACAGGAAAAAGCTGTAACATATAACGTTCGCACAGAACGTTCCCCACTCTGAATTGATGCCTATTTTT
>JAFDEW010000477.1:2374-3465 GCA_019310125.1 Deltaproteobacteria bacterium
TTTACAAACTCGTAAAAAGTCAAAATTGGAACGGCAAAGTAAAAAGTTCAAGGCGTCGGGAATTTCGTGGAATGAGGCGTACTTATGTACGCCGCAGTGAACACGAAATGAAGCGCAACGCAGAAATTGGTATTTTTACGAAGCCGTCAATATTACTCGCGAACAATTTATACAATAGCGAAGCCTGATATGAAGCGAATTTTCAGTCTATTTTTTACAATTTTTCTTGCACTCTGCCCGCCATTCCTTCTCCAAACAGGCTCGGCCAATGCCGATGAAATCCGCAAACCTGCATATGTCGGCAGTTTTTATCCTGAAACTCGGTCTGAATTGATGTCTATGATCGAACATCTCACCAACCGGATCAAACAGACCCATATTAATCCTTCCCCTAATACCCCCCTCAGAGCTTTGATCATGCCCCATGCCGGTTATATGTATTCAGGGGTGACGTCAGCCCATATCTCATTGGTATTAAAAGAAAATCAGTTCAAAAGAGTCATCGTTTTGGCACCGGATCATCGCGTGGGGTTCACCGGCGGTGCCATCAGCGATGTGACCGCCTATGAAACGCCGCTGGGCCGGATTCTGCTGAACCAAGATGCGGCAACGCTGCGTGGCAATGAATACCTGTTTCAAGCAATTCCGGCTTCCGATCGGCTTGAGCATTCCGTGGAAGTGGTCCTCCCGTTTCTTCAATATTTTCTAAAAAATTTTGAACTCATACCCATTGTCCTGGGTCATGATAGTGGTCTTGCGGACCGCGTTTCGGCTGCTCTCGACCCTTTAATTGATCAAAACACTCTGCTGGTGGCCAGTTCGGATTTGTCCCACTACCTCTCGTACCCGGAGGCAGTGGCCAGAGACCGGGAAACCATCAATATGATATTGGATCTTAACGCCGGTAAACTGCGGACACGCGAAAATGCAGCCTGCGGCAGAATACCGATTCTGGTTGTAATAAATATGGCTCGCCAACACGGATGGCAACCCATGCTTCTCCACTATTCAAACAGCGGAGACACGGCAGGAGACCACTCGAGGGTTGTCGGTTATGCGGCTATAGCTTTTTATGGAGGTTCACCCATGCA
>JAFDEW010000478.1 GCA_019310125.1 Deltaproteobacteria bacterium
ATAACAAAAGGCATTACCCGCATTGTAGACAAGCTGGAAAAACTTCCCCTGGAGCAAATTGGCAAAGACCTTCGAGAGACCCTGGCGCACTTGAATAAGTCCACCGAACAGTTGCAGAAGCTGATGCAAAACATAGATGAAAAAGTTGCACCAGCGGCCACGGCAACGTTGGAAAAGACCGAGACCACACTAACGAAGTTAGACAGGCTTTTGGATGCCGAGTCTCCCACGGGTCACGAATTGAAACGCGTGCTGGCAGAGCTGGCCGACGCGGCCCGGAATATCAGCGTGCTGGCGGACTATCTGGAGCGACATCCCGAGTCCCTGGTTTTTGGAAAGGATAAGCGCAATGAAAAATAGAGCATGTTTTGGAAAAATAGGCTGGGCATTTGTCCTTATGGTGTTTTTACTTACGGCGTGCAGTACCACCCCTGCGGTGAGATATTATACTCTGAATCCCTTTTCCGAGATGCAACCGGATATTTCTCAAACGGTTTCCGATACTACCCTTGCCATCGGTGTGGGGCCGGTGGAATTTCCAAGATCGTGACCCGGAAAAGCCAACACCGTGTAGAAGTGTCCGAATTCCATCGATGGGCCGGCTCGTTTTCGGAAGATTTCTTGCGAGTGTTAGCTAAAAACATTTCCATGCTTCTGCCCGAAGATCGGGTGGCCGCATATCCCTGGACCGACCGGTTTTCCCCGACCTTTCGTATTCCGCTGACTGTGGAGCAGTTTGACGGCCGGTTCGGGGAGCACGTTGTGTTGAACGTGACCTGGTCCGTATGGAATCAAAAAGACGCGAATGACCCCGTGATGAAGCATACCCGTATCAAAGAGCCCGTATCCGCCTCAGACTATGATGCGCTGGTTGCGGCCCAGAGCCGGGCGATAGGCACACTCAGTCGCGCCATCGTTGATGAAATAGAAAGGGTAAGTCATAGGGACCGAGGTTTTTCCGGTAGTAAAAACTGATCCGGTAATGTGTTGTTTATGCAGCGATAGGGTAAAAAAAGGAGAGAAGTACTATTATGAAATCTTTTTTTGACAGACTATTTATAAAGATTTTATTGTTGGTCTTCATATGGGTTGCCATAACGGCATGCAAAGAAAAAATTGAGATCGTTGAACAGGTTCGATCCCTTAAGACCATCACCGTTTCCGAACTGGCCACCGGTAAGATACGCAAGTTCTCCGGAATTGTCAGGGCAACCGATTCTTCCAATATGAGTTTTGAGGTCAGCGGAAGGGTTGAGATTGTGAACGTCGATATCGGAGATCGCGTTCGGAAAGGGCAACTATTGGCCGTTATTGATAAAGAACCCTACCGGTTGGACGTGGATGCTGCCCGGGCTGAACTTGTAAAGGCTGAGGCCAAGGTTGTTAATACAAAGGAGGAGTATGATCGCCAGGAGAGGGTTTATCAACAGGGCGCGGGTGCCAAAAGCAAGCTGGACAGAGCAAAGTATAATTGGGATGCCGCCCGGAGCCAGGTGAATTATCAGATCGCAAAGCTGAATCTCGCCAAACGAAATCTCCGTAAGACCATGCTCACATCGCCGTACGATGGCCATATCGCCTGGCGCTCCGTGGATCCGCACGAGGAAATAAAGGTTGGACAGAAAGTGTTCGCCATTGATGCCAAAGGGGCATTGGAAGTTCACCTGGCGGTTCCGGAGACCACGATCCATCGAGTACATATCGGTACTCCGACAACTATCAGGTTTCCCACGCTGCCCGGGCACTCTGTAAAAGGTCGCATCTCCTTTATCGGTTCTGCCGCTGTAAAAGCCAACGCTTTCCCGGTCAAAGTGGGGCTGATCGAGCCGCCGGCGAATATAAATCCGGGTATGACCGCTGAAGCATCTCTGCTCCTAAAAGATGACAGCCAAATTGCCGGTTACCGGGTCCCGATTCAGGCAATCCTTCCCGCCAAAGAGGTTAGGCAAGGATATGCTTTTGTGTATGACCCGGAAACCTCCACCGTTCAAAAGACGCCGATCCAAACCCTCGGCGCGGAGCAGAACATGACGATTGTATCCGAAGGTCTGTCTGCCGGAGATATTATTGCCGTTGCCGGCGTAAGTTTCCTGGCTGATGGAATGAAGGTGAAGCTCATGGAACAGTAACTATCTGGGGTGGTGAAAATCGCCGTGTATACAGATGGAATTTTAATCCCATTTTTGTTCCATATCTTAAGGTTTCAGGTGTCAGGTGTCAGGAATGATGAACAGAGGCGCTGAAACCTGACACCTGACACCAGGCATACGGGAACGAATAAATATGGGATATTTTTTAAAGCCATACTATGGGCAATTTTAATCACCCCAGTTAGGGTCCATAGGGTCGAAAGTCTTAAAAAATATGTCAGGTTATTGAATTCGGAGTAGAAAATGAAAAGTATAACCGATTTTGCACTCAATAATTCTCGAACCGTTATCGTGATAATGCTTGGGATATTCTTTGGCGGCATTATTCTGTTTGGGAAAATTCCAAAACTGGAAGATCCGTACATTACCATTCGCGAAGCATTGGTCGTGGCAAAAAA
>JAFDEW010000132.1 GCA_019310125.1 Deltaproteobacteria bacterium
GAGGCGTGTCTGCAATCCCTTTTTTATATCTTTTTTTTAATTCAGCCGCCCGTTCAAACAGGACTTCAAAATCCTCCCGGGTAAGATCGATAAGTGTCAAGATGTCTTTTTTCACGGTAACGCCACCTATTGATTGATGATTGGTTGTATCAGGAAATAGAAATTAGAAAACAGATGACCGCAAATGGACGCAAATGAACATAAATATTTTTATTTTAATTCGTGTTTATTCGTGTTCATCCGTGGTTTCCCCTATCCTCTTTCCTCTTTTCTTTTTCCTCAATCTAATATTTCATCCAGACATGCCACAAGAGCGTCTATCTCTTGTTTTTCTATGATAAGCGGAGGAATAAACCGTAGAATATTCCCCTGGATGCAGTTTATTAGAAATCCTTTTTCCATGCACAAAGCCTTTCCTGAAAATACTCCCCTATAGTTCTACAATGATCGATGATGTTCTCTTCTGAAAGCACCCGTACAACTTCAAGTGACGCCGCGGTGACAACCGGGGTGCCGCCGAATGTCGAAGCATGTGACCCCGGCCCGAATGCATCTGCGACTTCTTCTCTGGCCAGCATGGCCCCTATGGGCAATCCATTGGCCAGGGCTTTTGCCAGGGTCATTATATCCGGGGTTATACCGAAATGCTCGTAGGCAAAAAGTCTGCCGGTACGTCCCATCCCTGTCTGAATTTCATCAAAAATTAAAAGAATGCCGGTGTCGTCACAAACCTGCCTTACGGCCTTAAGGTAGTCGGGATCGGGACATCGAACCCCGCCTTCACCCTGGATCGGTTCTATTAAGACAGCGCATGTGGATGGGCCGATGGCGCCGCGCAATGCGCTAATGTCACTGAAGGGCACATAGTCAAAGCCTTCCAGTACGGGTTCGAATCCTTGTTTTATCTTATCCTGTCCGGTTGCGGAAAGGGTGGCCATGGTCCGTCCATGAAAAGAATGCTCCATGGAAATGATTCTGTATCTCCCGCTTTCCCCTTTTTCCTTGGAATATTTTCTGGCCAGTTTAATGGCGGCCTCATTTGCTTCAGCACCGCTGTTACAGAAAAATACCCGGTCGGCAAAGCTGTTTTCCGTAAGCCAGTATGCCAGATCTACCTGGGGGATTGTATAATAAAGGTTGGACACATGAAAAAGGGTGTCCGCCTGCATGCAAAGCGCTTTTGAAACTTGCGGATGTGCATGGCCGAGATTGCATACGGCAATTCCGGCAACAAAATCGGTATATTTTTTACCATCTGTATCCCAGAGCGTACATCCTTTGCCTTTTGCGATGACAATGGGAAATCTTTTATAGGTTTTTGCGATCACCTGATCCGCTTTTTTAATTATCTCTTGAGTCATTGTAACCCCTTTCCGTCAATCATATGGTTACTTCCGTGCCGATCCCTTTATCGGTAAAAAGCTCGAGTAATAAGGCATGGCGCTTGTTGCCGTTTATAATGTGAGCCTTTCCAACTCCGTTTCTCAGCGCCTCCAACGCACATTCGATTTTAGGGATCATCCCTCCGGAAATGGTTTTTTCTTCCACCATCTGATTGATGTTCTCTGCGCTAATTGAAGAAATCAGGGACCCTGAATCATCGAGAACACCATCTACATCGGTTAGCAAGATCAATCGGCCTGCTGAAAGGGCTACGGCAATACTGCTTGCAACCAGATCTGCGTTTATGTTGTATGTTTCACCGGATTCTCCGGCCCCGACCGGTGCGATAATAGGAATAAACCCCTTTTGGGTCAGCGTATTGATGATGTCCGGGTTAATATGGGTAACCTCACCCACCAGGCCCGGATCTATGATTTCCGGCGGCTTATCCTTATCCTCCTGATAAACGATATGAAGTTTTTTGGCACGAATAAGCCCTCCGTCCTTACCGCTCAACCCCACAGCCTTACCTCCCTGTTGATTGATCTGAGCAACAATCCCCTTGTTGACTTTGCCCCCTAAAACCATCTCCACAACATCCATGGTCGCCTCATCCGTAAGACGCATCCCTTTTACAAACCTGGAATGAATCCCCATGCGGTCAAGAACAGAGTTGATCTGCGGACCGCCGCCGTGAACAACAACCGGATTCAGTCCCGTAAACTTCATTAAAGTAATATCCCGGGCAAAATCCTCCTTCAACTGCTCGTCGACCATGGCATGACCCCCATATTTTATCACCAGGGTCATTCCATAGAACCGGCGGATATACGGCAGGGCCTCAATCAGTATGTCGGCAACATTCGAGTTCATATTCATCATCTTTTCTTTAGGTGTCGGGTGTCAGGTGTCAGGTGTCAGTGCCTTTGTTCATCATTCCTGACACCTGACATCTGACACCAAGCATACGGTAAGCAATACACATGAGAAGTTAGGTGCTTACAGAATATACCGGCTCACTATGATCATTTCATACACCAGAACTGGGGTGGTGAAAATCGCCGTGTATACTGATGGAATTTTAATCCCATTTTCGTTCCATATCTTAAGGTTTCAGGTGTCAGGAAGCCTGTTCAGCAGTAATGAGCCAGCCCTGAGGGAGCGTTTCATCATTTACGCCATATCCATATAATTGCTCGTGGTCACCTCGTCCCCCCCTGAAACCTGACACCTGAAACCTGACACCTGCCATACGACACACGACAAGTAATTCATATGAGTTACCCGGTCACAAAATATACCGGCTCAGATCCTCGTCATCTTTGATGTCCTTTAACTTGTCTTCCACATATTTTTTATCGATGACTATTTTCTTTTCGCTCATATCCGGTGCTTCAAAAAGGATGTCTTCCAGCATGCACTCCATAAGGGTGTAAAGCCTCCGGGCACCGATGTTCTCGGTCATGTTGTTCACCTCTTCGGCAATCCTGGCGATTTCTTCAATAGCGTCTTCCTCAAAAATAATATCAACACCTTCGGTCTTTAACAGAGCCAGATATTGAAGGATTAAGGCATTTTTGGGTTCTGTCAGTATCCTTACAAACTCCTTCTGACCCAAAGCGTCCAGTTCCACCCTTATGGGAAACCGGCCCTGGAGCTCCGGAATTAAATCCGAAGGCTTGACGGTATGAAACGCCCCGGCAGCAATAAACAGAATATTGTCTGTCTTAACCGGGCCGTACTTTGTAATTACCGTGCTCCCTTCTATAACGGGCAGAAGATCCCTCTGGACTCCTTCCCGGGACACGTCGGGACCGTGGGTACCGTCTTTTCCGACAATTTTATCAATTTCATCAAGAAAAATGATTCCCGACTGCTCGACTTTTATAATGGCCTCTTTTACCACCTTCTCCATATCTACCAGGTTCTGAGCCTCTTCGGCGGCCAGCATCTCCATGGCTTCGGGTACTTTTACCTTTCGACGCTTTGTGCTTTTGGGAAGAAAACCGCCGATCATATCTTTAAGATTAATCCCCATCTCTTCCATCCCCACGTTGGAGAAAATCTCCACCATAGGCATGGTTCGGTCTGACACGTCAAGATCAACGTATCGATTGTCCAGCTTCCCCTGGCGAAACATTTTTCTAAGCTTTTCCCTTGTGGAGGAAATTTCATCGCTTTTGGATGTTACCAGTTCAAACTGTGTCTCCTTTGAATCTTCACGTTTCTGTATGGGCTGCACGCCTCCTTTTGGAAGCAAAAGATCGAGCATCCTCTCTTCGGCAATCTGCCATGCTTTTTCTTTTACAGCCTCCTGCTCCTTTGATTTAAGTGCATTGACCGTAAGTTCGAGAAGATCTCTCACCATAGATTCAACATCCCTTCCCACATATCCTACTTCCGTAAACTTGGACGCCTCAACCTTGGTAAATGGAGAATCGGTTAAATTTGAAAGCCTTCTGGCGATCTCTGTCTTTCCGACCCCTGTGGGACCGATAAGGATAATATTCTTGGGAACAATTTCGTCTCGAAGATCTTCCGGGACCTGCTGCCGGCGCCAACGGTTCCGTAACGCAATGGCAACAGAACGTTTCGCCCGGTGCTGTCCAATGATATATTTATCAAGTTCATGAACGATTTGGTTGGGTTTTAGACTGCTCATTTTTTTTACTACCTGTTTACAACTCTTCAATCGTGATCGTATCATTTGTAAATACGCACAGGGACGAGACAATTTTAATTGCCTCTTTAACAATATCAGCCGCATCCATATCCGTATTTCTTATCATGGCTTTTGCCGCCGCATGGGCTCCCATACCTCCGGAACCTATACCCATAAGGCCCTCGTCCGGTTCAATCACATCACCGTTCCCTGAAATAACAAACATGTCTTTATGGTCCACCGCAATCATGATGGCTTCCAGACGCCTCAAATACTTGTCCGTGCGCCAGTCCCGTGCCAGTTCAACGGCACTGCGAGTCAGGTTCCCGTTATACCGCTCAAGCTTTTTTTCCAGCCGTTCGGAAAGGTTTAAGGCATCGGCAGTAGCGCCTGCAAATCCCACGATTATCCTGTCATTGTAAATTCTTCTGACTTTTTTTGCCTGATGCTTTATAACCGTATTATTCAATGTAACCTGACCGTCACCGGCTACAGCCACTTTGCCCTTATGCCTGACCGCAAGAATTGTTGTTCCATGAAATTTCATCGGTTTAATTGTGTTCCTGTGTTATTTTCGCGGGTGCGCTTTATCATAGGTTTCCATTAATCTATCGATACTTACATGAGTATATTTCTGAGTCGTAGAAAGGCTTTTATGGCCCAACAGCTCTTGCACCACCCTCAAATCCGCCCCTGCATCGAGCAGGTGAGTTGCAAATGAATGACGCATGGAATGAGGTGAAACCGGTATTAACAATCCGCATTCTTTTGCTGTCTTTTCCAGAATACGCGCCATGGAACGGGTAGTCAGGCGACCCTTGTTTTTGTTTAAAAAAAGCGGCGTATTTTCGTCAGTGCCTATGCCGGCTTCGATCTGCAACCTTTTTCTGTAATCGGAAATAGCAGTTAACGCCTTTTTACCCACAGGCACAATCCGTTCCTTGTTCCCTTTTCCAAGCACGCGGATCACTTGCTTTGTAAAATCAACATCAAATATATTCATACCGGCAAGCTCCGAAACCCGTATACCGCTCGAATAAAGGGTTTCGAAAATTGCACGGCTCCTTAACCCAAAAAGCGTATCCGTGCTTATAGAATCGAGCAACCTGAAAATGTCATCAACAGGGAGGTAGACCGGAATCGTTTTTTGCTGTTTTGGCGTCAAAATCGAATCAAGGGGGTTGTCCAGAATAACGCCGCGTTTAACCAGGTATCTGAAAAAAGAACGGACGGCTGAAAGCTTCCGTGCGATGGTAACCCTTTTGTTCTTTTTGTGTAAAAATCCCAGATACCCCCTTATCAGCAACCCATCCACCTGATCCGCAGTAAAATTATCCATAGAGTTTTGGTTCTTCTTCCCTGAAAAGCGTTCTTTATGAATAAATGATACAAACTCTTTGAGGTCGTGAGAGTAAGCACGGCACGTATTTGCAGAATATCCCTTTTCAGAGGAAAGAGACTCGATGAAAGATCTTATCTGATTCTTCAAAGAAAGTGACATTATCAAAATCAAGCGGCTCTGCGTGTCTTTTTCTTCAGTTTTTTGATTCGGCGCTGGTAAATTTCTGTCATTTTATGATCATTGTCGTTAATGGTTACTTCTCGCACCGCCTTGAGCGCTTTAATCTTTTTTTTAATTTCCCGAACCGAGGAATCACTTTTTTTCGGTAAATCTTCTGTTATCCCTCTTGCCTTTTTTATCGCGCTGACGAGTTCGGCCTTGTTCATACCATAAACACCTGTTATTTCTGGTATTTGTTTGCCAACTTCTCTCAATTCCTTGGCCGTCATTTTCTCCAACGGTTTTTCTTTGGTCTTTTTTTCCTTTTTACCCATGTCCTGAAACTCTCCTTTTCTATCCTTTGTTTTAAAAGCACAAGCGGAGGCTGCAAAACCCCCGCTAAAAACATGATTCGTTAACAATTTTTACATATTATGTCAATAAATAGATGACCCTTATTCCCCAACCCCCTTTTTTTCTTTATCTATCATCGAAAGAAACGGCTTAAAAAGTTCCAGGGGGAACGGAAAGATCGTGGTGGTATTCTGCTCAGCAGATATCTCACGCATGGTCTGGAGATATCTTAGCTGCAATGCCATGGGATGTTCACGTATAATTTCAGCAGCCTCGGCCAACTTGCCTGCCGCCTGAAATTCACCGTCGGCATTAATTACCTTGGCACGCCGTTCCCTCTCCGCCTCAGCCTGCTTGGCCATGGACCGCTGCATTTCCTGGGGCAAATCAATATGCTTAAGCTCCACTGTTGAGACCTTAATTCCCCACGGATCCGTGTGCATATCCAGAATTTCCTGAAGCTGAGAATTAATCTTTTCCCTTGCGGACAACAGCTCATCGAGTTCCGCCTGACCGCATACGCTCCGTAACGTTGTCTGTGCCAGCTGTGACACTGCGTAATTGTATTCTTCCACTTCGATAATCGCTTTTATGGGTTCAATGACCCTGAAATAGATAACGGCATTTACCTTTACGGAAACATTATCCCTGGTAATAACGTCCTGGGAATCCACATCCATGACCACAAGACGCATACTCACCTTTACCATTTTGTCAACAACCGGAATAAGGATGATCAGCCCGGGCCCTTTTGCCTTTATCACTCTGCCGAGCCTGAATATAACTCCCCGTTCATACTCATTTAAAATGCGTATGGCCGTGGACAGAAAAAAAACAGTCAGTACAACTATGGCGATTACGGTATACATTATACGCTCCTTTCAACCGGTTCCACTTCAAGGACAAGATTGACGATATTTACAACCCGGACCCTGGCACCGGTTTGGATTGGATCTTTTGAGGTTGCGTTCCACAGTTCTCCGTGCACAAACACCTTTCCCTCAGGCATGAGAGATTCTCTGACCACTCCGATCTCTCCGATCAGGCCCTGCGCGCCGGTTCTCGGTTTAGACAGATGTGATTTAAAAACAAGACCTGAAACAACTACAAAAAAGCCTGAAATCAGGACAAGTGTGGGTATGAGCACTTGCCATGACAGTCTCATACCGGTGCCGCTGTTTTCAAATAACATAATAGAGCCGAGCAAAAGTGAAGTAATGCCCGCTATGCTCAAAAGCCCGTAACTTGCGATCTTCATCTCCATAATGAAAAAAATAAGGGCAAGAACGATAAGTAAGAATCCTGCATAGTTAACCGGTATGGTCTGAAACGCAAAGAACGCCAGAATAATGGAAATTCCGCCCACAACCCCGGGAAGCACCGCGCCGGGGTGTGACAA
>JAFDEW010000133.1 GCA_019310125.1 Deltaproteobacteria bacterium
TCCAAGCTCCAAATTTCAAATAAGATCCAAAACCAATTGTTAATTATTACCTGAATTTTGCACGAGTCGGAGGCTTTCATATGCAAGGCATTTAAGGGTGAAGTCATAGTGAACTATTACGAACCCTTAATAACGCAGCAGATGGAAGCCTCCGGCTCGCCCTTCGGGTGAAAATTAATGAATAAAAAAGATCATCATCCGATTTAACATTTGGGTAAAAACTATGATGATGTGATTTTGTCTAAACCCGCTCCAATTAAGCCGTTTAAGAAATCTCATTAATTTTCATGCAAGATTCAGGTATTAATTGTACGCCATTGATTATTAACCATTATTTATTCAACCCTGAACCCTGAACCCTGAACCTTGAACTCCTGACATATTGTTGCCGGATACCGAAAATAGAGACCCCGCTGCCCTTTCCCGGCAGGCGGGATCTCTGATGCTCTTTGGTAAGTTCCGGGTTTCAAACCTAAAAATCCTCAAAGTCTTTATCATTCAATGGAATAATCTGCTCAGGATTAACCCCCCTTGCTTTCTGAACGATGACTTCTTTTTTAACAGGAGCCGCAATGGATTTAACTGTTGAGGCTCTTGCCGTCTTGGGTTTTGTATGAGAGACACTCCCGGCGCCATTTGATCTGCCGCCCACAAGCGCCACGAGATTCTCAACAAAACCTTTCATATGTTCGGCCTGGGCGTTCATCTCCTCAGATGCAGAAGCAGATTCTTCGGCATTGGCCGCATTCCGCTGAACGACTTTGTCCATTTCAGCTACTGCCGTATTGACCTGTCCGATCCCCTGTGCCTGTTCATTGGAAGCTGTTGCGATTTCACTCAAAAGTTCTCCAACCTTGGAAGCGCTCTCAGCTACTTGAGTAAAGGCCTCATTCGTCGTCGCCACCAATGCTCCGCCGTCTTTAACCTTCTTTACCGTTCCTTCAATAAGATCTGCGGTATTTTTAGCCGCATCCGCTGCCCTTATGGCAAGGTTTCTGACCTCGTCCGCCACGACCGCAAAACCTGCCCCGGCCTCACCGGCCCTGGCCGCCTCAACCGCAGCATTGAGGGCCAGCAAATTGGTCTGAAACGCTACCTCATCAATGGTCTTGACAATCTTTTGCGTTTCTTGGCTTGCCTTTGAAATTTCCTGCATGGATCCGATAAGTTGGGTCATGGAATCGTTAGCCTTGGAAACGACCTGGTTGGCATCTTTCATAAGGGTGTCCGCCTGTTTGGCATTATCGGCATTCTGTTTGGTCATAGAATGCATTTCTTCCAGCGATGACGAAGTTTCCTCAATGGAAGCCGCCTGCTCACTGGAACCTTCCGCCAGTTGATGGCTGGCCGAAGAGACTTGCCCGGATGCCGAGGCGACCTGGTCGGCGCCTTCGTGAAGACCTATGCTAATTAGATCAATGGGTCGGGCAATCGACCTCGCCATTAAATATGATAAAATCAGACCACCAACGGCAATAAAAGTTATCACACCAAAAATAATATAAAATATTTTTGCCAATTCCTTTTCAACATCATCAATATAGATCCCTGAACCGATAATCCACTGCCATTCGGGGAAAAGTTTTACATGAGACGTCTTTGGTACCGGTTTGGCTTCGCCGGGTTTCGGCCAGTAGTAATCGACAAATCCTGCACCATTTTTTTTGCATACCTCAACCATTTCAACGAATAACCGCTTTCCATTGGGGTCCTGATTTTGTGTCAAATCCTTTCCATCCAATGCCGGCTTCATTGGATGCATAATCATTTTTGGCGTCATATCGTTGATCCAGAAATATTCTTTTTTGGCATAACGCATATTTTTTATGACTTCTATGGCTTTGGCTTGCGCTTCGTCCAAAGACATAGTGTTGGACCTGGTCTGCTTGGCGTAATAGTCTATAACACCATATGCAGACTCTACCAGATGTTGTGTTTTTAAATACTTGGCCTCATACATTTTCTCCTTTAATTTCGGATAGATCCATGCAAAAACCATTGAAAAGCATACGATAATGACAATACCCAGTGAGAGTATCCTGGTTGAAAGTTTAAACTTGTGTAACATTATATTTTCCTTTTAAAATATATTATTTTTGAATTAATTCTTCAATTTATGCCGCTTTATCAAGCATTTCCACTTCCTCTGCCTTTAAGACCCGATCTATATCGAGTAGAATCTTAACCCCCCCTTCCATCTTGGCCATGCCTAAAATATAGGTGGTATCCAGCTTTGTGCCGAATGTGGGCGTGTCCTCGATGTCCTTGCCGTTTATATTCAATACCTCTGATACTGCATCGACCACGATGCCGATCTGAACGGTGTTTGCAGTTCCGTCCATTTCCACAACAATAATACAGGTGCGCTCCGTGTAATCCATAGACTCCATCCCGAACCTGAGCCTCAAATCGATTACCGATATTACCTTGCCACGGAGGTTTATGACCCCTTTTACAAACTTCGGCGTCTGGGGTACCGTGGTAATCGCCATCATTCCGATGATCTCCTTGATCTTCAAAATGCCGATACCATACTCCTCTTCCGCCAGGGTAAAGGTCAGATATTTTCCCTCCTTATCTTCCATTATTTTTACTGCTTGGTTCATTATTTCTGATGATTCTTCCATAGATTTTTTCCTTTCTGAAAACTTAAAATTTCAAACCTAAAATTCCGCAAAGTCCTCATCATCCATTGGAATAACTTGTTCAGGATTAACCTCCTTTGCATTGTAAACCAGGACTTCTTCTTTAACAGGAGCTGCAAAGGCTTTTCCTGTTAGGGCATTTGGAGCTTTACCTCTGGTATGATCACGCTTGGTTTTACTCTTTGCGTTTCCGCCGACAAGGGCTATAAGATCTTCAACAAAGCCATTCATCTGTTCGGCCTGGGCGTGCATTTCTTCAGAGGCAGAAGCAGATTCTTCGGCATTGGCCGCATTCTGCTGGACAATCTTGTCCATTTCTGTTACTGCTGTGTTAACTTGGCCGATGCCTTGTGCCTGTTCTTTGGAAGCGGCCGCAATCTCTCCTACAAGCTCACCCACCTTGGCAGCGCTATCCGCCACTTGAGCGAAAGCGTTATTGGTCGTGGCCACTAATTCTCCACCGTCTTTAACCTTTTGTACCGTCCCTTCGATTAGCTCAGCCGTATTTTTAGCTGCATCTGCAGCGCGCATGGCAAGATTTCTCACCTCATTGGCCACAACCGCAAATCCGGCTCCGGCCTCACCGGCCCTGGCAGCCTCCACTGCGGCATTCAATGCCAGAAGGTTGGTTTGGAAAGCAATCTCATCAATGGTCTTGATGATTTTGGAGGTTTCTTGGCTTGCCTTGGAAATATCTTCCATGGAAACGGTTAGGTCGGACATGGAATCGTTAGCCTTTGAAACGACCTGGTTGGCCTCTTTCATAAGATTGTCCGCCTGGTTGGCATTGTCGGCATTCTGTTTTGTCATGGAAGACATTTCTTCCAATGACGAGGATGTTTCCTCAATGGAAGCAGCCTGTTCGCTGGAACCTTCAGACAACTGATGGCTGGAAGAGGCCACTTGACCTGATGCAGAAGCCACTTGTTCGGCGCCTTTGGTAAGGCCTTCTATTGCGCGGTTGAGAGGTTTGGAAATCAGCCCCACGATAAAAAGACCGATCAGAATAATTATAATGCCTCCCCCGGTGCCAATACCAACCGAGGTCCAGAGGATTCCCTGGATGTCAGACATGATATCTTTTTCAGGGACAAAACCAATAAAACACAGATCAGAGTCTGTTTGACCTTTTACATTCTTACCGAAAAGACCGGCAGTGCTTTGAACAGGAGCAAAGGTTACATAATCAGTCTTTTTCTCAATATCGAATTTACGAACTTCTCCGCCTTTGGATTGCTTTAACCAGGATTTGAACAAATCTCCTGTTTCCAGATTTTCGCCGATCTTTTCCTGCTTTGAATGATTAAACACCATGTTGGAAACCGTATCCAGAATTGCAACTTCAGCGTTATCAAACCCGTTTATTTTCATCTCATCAAAAACAGAACCTGTCATATCCTGGAGGTTAGACCAGTCCATGTAAGACAGGAAAAGACCATTGGGATTGCCTTCGGAATCCTTGGTTCTGAAACTAAAGAGAAATGTAGATGCAGATTTTTGTCCGAGCTGTTTCATAAAATCGTTTTCCACAAACGTGGCGCATCGGTCGGGCTTATTCATAAGGTCGGAGGCCTCTTTTACTTGTTGGCCCTGAAAGGCAACAGATCCTACATCCTTTATATGTTCTCCCACTGCCGACTGAAAAACCTTTCCTTCCGTGTCTGTCAGCATGATCAGACTGAATCCCTTCTGTCCTTTGAGCAGCGACTTGAAATGGCTTTGCAACTCCTCAGTCGTCTGAAACTCTATGGCCATTCCAAACATATCTTCTTTGGTCCAGTCAAAAAATAACGCTTCCTGGGCTTTTATAAACCTGTTGATCTCCTTGGTTCCGTTTCGGGTAATAAGTTTCATTATCCGTTCGCTGTTTTCCAGTGCACTATTACGGGCAGAGGTATAGGAGATTGCCATAATTGCCAGCATCGGTACCAGCGGCAGCAACAATCCAAAAAAGATCTTGAAACGCAAGCTGCTTTTTAAAAATCGATTAAATATGTTCATTTTAAAACCTCCTCGATTTGCCACCCTGAGAGAATTATCGAGTAGTCAAGTATATAAGCATCCTGACTACTCGAATATAGTTGCGAATCTTTGAGACAATCTTATTCTCCGGGCAGCTTCTCCAATTGTGTGGGTTTACCGGCAGCCTTCCTTACAGCGTTCCATTCTTCTCGGGAGCACACCGCATCTTCACCCGAAATGCTGCTGAGTATTTCAAAATAGTCAAGCTTGTACTTGTCTTTGAGTACCACGGCCTGCGGATTACACTTTACCGCGTAGACGGTCTGTACCGATTGATGGTCAAAGTCACGCCATACCTGTTTGTCCTTCAAAAGCGTATATTCATGATTTTCCAGAGCCTTGATCACCGCAGGTGAATCAAAGGAGCCGGCCCTTTCAACAGCGCTCTTGTATTCGTAAAGAATCGTGTAAGCCGAAGCGCCCGACGTGCTGGGATAACGACCATATTTGGCAGCAAATTGCTCGACGAATTCTTTTCCACGAGGATAGTCATATTTATAGGGTACTTCCCAACACCATGGCAGAGCGCCGATAACGCCTTCCATGACCTTGGGACCGCCGCCTTCGGCCATGCCGAGGGTAATGTTTGGCACAATTATTTGCGTTTTGCTTTTTAATCCCATTGCTGTGGCAAGCCGAACCGCCGTTGACATGTCTTTACCGAAAAGCACCAATACCAAAACATCAGGCTTCATCATTTTTGCGAAACTTAGGACTTTTTTGAAATCTTTTTCAGTGGCTCCGGGAAACGGAGTCGTTATGCCTTTGTGTTTTGATTTGTCTTCGGTTTCGCTGAACTTTCTCACGGAAGCCTCCGTGGTCCAGCCCCAGGTATAGTCAGCGGTAATGTAAAAGAATTTCTTGCCCGCAAAGTTTTCCTTCATATATGATGCGATTGCTTTGGCACCCATCCAGGCATCGTAACACTCGCGGAAAGTGTGCCGGAGCCCTTCCTTGCCTGTCGTGGCGGTGGAATAGGTAAGGGTTCCGAAAAAGGGAACGCCTTTGGCCTGGCACACCTTGCCCGCTGCTACTGCCACGCTGCTGGCAGACCCGCCAAGGACCATTTTAACGCCCTCAGTGTCGATTAATTCGGTTACATTGGCGGTGCTCAAATCCGCTTTGGACTGGGAGTCGCGCCATGCAATCTCTACCTGCTTACCCAGAATACCTCCGGCGGCATTGATTTCAGCGACGGCAAGCTCCGTAGCACGCCATTGGTCCAGACCCTGAACCGAATAGGGTCCGGTTTTGGGGTAGTTCAAACCAACTTTCACCACGTCCGCGCTGGCAAAAGGAGTCGGGAAAAGTCCGAACAGAAACGTTCCCGTAACCAGCACACTCAAAAAGACTTGACTTGTTTTTGTTAAAATAGATTTAATCATAATGTTTCTCCCTGTCTTTGTTGAAAAAGATCTTTGTTAGTAAAAGAATATGGAACTATGTAGGTTTAATTTTTTATACCGTTTTTTTCTAAAGTGTTTTTTCTTTTGCACTTAAAACCCGGTCAATATATAGCAGAATTTTAACACCCCCTCCCGACTTGGCCATGCCGAGGATGTCATTGATTTCCAGCTTTGTTCCGAATGTAGATGTGTCCTCGATGTCGTTGTCATTAAAATTTAATTCCTCTGATACCTCATCGACCACGATGCCGATGGCGTATTCTTCATCTGCCAGGCTATAAAGGTAAAGGTCAGGTATTTGCCTCCCCTTTGCGCCATTGTTTTATCTTTTGATATTGCGTCACTTGTATTTTTCCACCAGGATATGATAATATTCTTTTTGCTTCTTATGCATTATATATGCCAAATAGAGATAGTCTTTGAGGAGAAGTCCTCTACTACACTATAACGGCAGGATTGAGCCGATACTTAAACGGAATTAGTCTTTTGGAGATTAAATTAGGGGGTATGGGGGAATTCAAAAGACAAATTAACCGGCAAATTATTGACGTGTTCGAACAAAAAAATGACGATTAATGGGAAGTGATCTTACGGATATGGCCGGGGGGTTAGACTTCTATCCAAAAGAGTTTAAATACCATTTCTAATTTGGTATATTTATTGCCTGATTAATTTAAAGTAAAGAATCCTGTCCCAGAGGACAAGGCTTTGGTTATCCCCAGAGGGGATTTGCTTTATTAAAAGTTCATTGACTTATTAAAATTCCAAATAACAAATCCCAAAAAACAAACAAATAACAACACGCGGCGCAAGCGCCTGCGCTGCGCGTGACCGAAATTCAAAATCCCAAACAAAAAAAAACAATCGTTCACGCGGCGCACGCGCAGCGCAGGCGCTTGCGCCGCGTGAGCACCTTCGCTGCGCGTTGAACCGGTTTTGAATTTGTGATTTGTAATTTGAGATTTATTTGTAATTTGGTGCTTGGAATTTGTGATTTTAGACACAAAACTCCAAGGCAGAGC
>JAFDEW010000134.1 GCA_019310125.1 Deltaproteobacteria bacterium
CCGGCACTAAGGTCGATAATCCTTCCGGTTACAAAAGGACCCCGATCGTTTACTCGAACAATGATCATTCGATTATTTTCCAGATTTGTAACCTTAACGTATGTGGGAAGCGGCAAATATTTGTGAGCGGCATTAAGTCCTCTGGGATCAAAAGCTTCGCCATTGGCTGTCATATGCCCTCCTTTTTGCCGAAGCGTCTCATACCCATACCAGGAAGCGATCCCTTTTTGACGGTATTTACCGGCTTCTTTTACAGACATGGGCACATACCTTTTACCTTTGACCACATAAGGTGCTTTCTTGACACGACCCTTTCGAATCGCATCTTTTGGAGATAAATTGTCAATAGACTCGATATCCCCGTGGGTTAACGGCCAGCTTAAGGGGGCCATGACTACGACAAAAGTAAATTTACCTATTTTATATACTGCTTTTCCAACACCTTTGGTTACTTTATATGTTGTTTTTACGGTATATTTTGTGATTTTGTAGGTCGTTTTAACCACACTGCACGATAGCAAAAACCAACCGGCAAACAACAGAAGAATCCATAAAAACCTTTTATTTTTTTCAAGCCTCATCTTGCTTTTTTACGATACTCCATGCAATTCGTTTCATCACATGTTAAACATGCACACAAAGGATTTTCCCCATCTGGAATGGCGTAAGGGAGAGTGTATTTATATGGATGAAAACTTTTGTCGGCTAAATACAAGAAGACAAAACAGATTCCAGTTGACTAAGATATCCTCCATAGAAATGATCAGCACCGTGAATAATTTCAAAGCGGGCATCGGGATTCCACGTGGGCAGTATTTTTTTTATAGTATCGGCCGGTGCAATGTCATCCCGACTGCCGGTGATAACAAACTTTAAAGCGTTCATTGCGCTAATTTCGCGAAAATCCATAAACCCTACCGGAGGTGAAACCATTGCCATATTCTCAACGCAAATATCCCCCGAAAGGGCGGCATGCGCGTTTACCCAGGCGCCGAATGAATATCCGACAAGATCTATTTTTTGTATGCCCAAATCCGCAAGAAATGAAAGTGATGCCAAAACATCCTTCTGTTCGCCAACGCCATTATCATACTGACCCTGGCTTTTTCCAACCCCTCTGAAATTAAATTTTAATGTTGAATATCCTTTTATATTAAAGACATGAACGATGGTTTCAACCACCATATTATACATATCTCCGCCGTACAGCGGATGCGGATGGGTAATAACGACCCCCTTATTCTCGTCTCTTTTGTTAAGCAGCCCTTCAATTTCATAATTTTCTGATAAAAACTTTATTTTTTCGACCATTTCTGTCCCTCAATTCGAAAATCGGATTTTTCTGAAATCAAAATAACATATCGAATATTTTGGATATAACATAAAATAACAAATGTCAAAATTCAAATTAATCAAGATCCTCCGCTAAAGAAAAATGACCGCATAATCCGCTTGACTTTTCTTAACAAGGAAATTATTATTTAAATAATCAATAAAGGCCCGCTCTTAATTGGCGGACGGTTTCGTTCTGAAGGAAAGATCCATTTGTCACAGCGGCAACCTGCAGTCTGGAACTATGAGAATTTTTTGAAAGGAGAGTGTCACTATGGCTAATGGAATTGTAAAATGGTTTAACAGCAGCAAAGGCTATGGCTTCATTGAGCAGGAAGACGGTCCGGATGTATTTGTTCATCATTCAGGAATCAATTCGACCGGTTTCAAAACTCTTGATGAAGGCGATCGAGTAACCTTTGATATAGAGCAGGGTCAAAAAGGTCCTGCTGCTGCAAATGTTACCGTGGTTTAGTTCACCATTTTCGAATTATCTAAGGGCATTTCCCATAAAATCAGGAAGTGCCCTTATTTTTTTTATGTAAACTATCCTTTCAGGTCATTGATCCTTTCCGTAAGCCCGGGAATAAAATCCAGTATATCGTCCACAATACCGACATCCGCAACCTGAAAAATAGGCGCCCTGGGGTTCTTATTTATCGCAATGACAAAGGGAGATCCCTTTAAACCACCCACATGCTGAAATGCTCCGCTGATACCCAGAGCCATATAAACTTTGGGTTTTACTGTCTGGCCTGAAGTTCCGACCTGACGGGATTTCTCCAGCCATTTTGCATCCACAATCGGTCTGGAGCATGAAACATCTCCGCCCATGGCTTCTGCCAGTTCATGTATCATCTCCAGATTATCTTCATCTTCGATTCCCCTGCCCACCGAAACAAGGATATCAGACTTGGTAATATCCACGTCGCCGACTTCGGCCTCAATAATCTCCATGAAACGGCACGCACCGCCCGGCAGACCCCCTTCAATGGCTTGAGCGGTTTTGTCAATAATATTACCTTCGCCGCTGCTGCGTTTATCCGCCTTAAAAGATCCCGGACGCACGGTAATCACAGCGCCCTCGGAAATATCGCTAAGTACATGGGTGCTGACCTGTCCGGAGTATTCCTCGCGCACGGCTTTGAGTTTTCCATTATCAATACCTTCAAAATCGATCGCATCCGGAAGATATGCCGCATCAAGCTTGATGGAGAGACCCGGCGCCAGGTCCATGCCAAAATGATCATGCGGAACCAGAACGATTCCGTGCTTCGGCAGAATACGCACCAGCATGGGACGGAGCACCTCTGCAGTTACATAAGCCAGGGCCGGGGTATGGATTTTCCAAACCTCGGCAAAAGAACAAGCCACTTCATTACATACCGAATCAATCTCACTTCCGGCACCTGCGACAACAGCTGTAACCAAAGCATCAGGATCAAGTTTCCCTGCCGCTGCAATAAGTTCCAGGACCGTGTCATCTGCAACTCCATCCTTGTGAATAATATATGCAAAAACCTGTTGGGCCATTATTTAATCCCTCCTTTGGCTTTTAACAGTTCAATAAGTTTATCAATTATCTCATCGGTACTTCCTTCCAGAATCTCGGCACCGTCACCCGGCTCAGGCATAAAATAATCGATACACTTTGTCTTTGCGCCGGCTTCTCCCACGGATTCCGGTGAAACACCCAGATCTCCGGCAGTGTGAACCGGAATTTTAAGTGATGTTACTTTTCTGATTCCGCGAATGCTGACATATCGAGGTTCATTGATACCGGTCTGAATGGAAAGAACACAGGGCAAATCAACTTCATACATCTCCTGGTTTCCGCCGGCAATTTCTCTGCCCACTTTAATTTTTTTATCATCCACAACTTCTATAAAATTTACCAACGAAGCAAAGGGCCAATCCAGCATCGCGGCCAGCATGCCGCCAACCTGAGCCGCTCCGTCATCTGCCTGAGTGCCCGTCAGAATCAGGTCGTAATTCCCTCTTTTGACTTGGGCGGTTAGAATCGCTGCAATCCCTCTTCCGTCAGAACCTTCAAATGCATCATCTGAAAGCAGAATCCCTTTGTCAGCGCCCATGGCCATCTCTCTTCGCACAACCTCTTCTGCTTCTTCGTCGCCCACGGAAACAACCGTAACACTGCCGCCGAGCCTGTCTCGAATCTGAATGGCTTCTTCAACCGCATAATTATCCCACTCGTTTACCGAGTACACAAGGTCGTCCCGCTCAATATCCGTACCGTCTCTATTGACCTCTATCTCATTCTCCGAGGGGTCAGGAACCCTTTTAACGCAAACTAAAATCTCCATATGTTTCCTCCAAAAATTTAATCGCTATAGTAAATTAAGACGGACAAGCCCGCCCTCCTGCCAAGCGGAGAGAGGCGGACAGGCCGGAATCAAAAAGGTCAGGTTCTGTTTAACCACGAAGATCACGAAGTATAACAAAGTAAAAAATCCTCGTGCTTCTTCGTGTACTTCGTGGTAAAAATATCTTTACCATAAAATACACAAAATTCAAATTTAACCGCCTAAAGTTGTTCTCAATAAAGTGTCAAACACCGTTTTATGGATATCAATCTTGACGGTCTCGTAAAAAGTCCAACTTCTGCGTTGTGCTGCATTTCGTAATCATTCAACGTACGACAAGTACTCCTCATGATTGCAAAATTTGCACGCCTTGAATTTGAACTTTTTACGAGACCGTCTAAATCGGACTTTTTACGAGTTCATCAATCTTCAATTGTCAATCTTCAGTCAATAATCATATGCCGCTCAATCAGCTCTACCAGATCAATAACCTCCATCTCCCCTTCCAGTCCGCTTGTTTTGATGGCATCTTCAATATTGAGCATACAGAACGGACAGGCCGTAACGATCACGTTGGCACCGGCTTGTTTTGCCATGTCAACCCTTACCTGCCCCATCCTTTTTTCCTCGATGGGTTCGTAAAAAAGCATCAGGCCGCCACCTCCGCAGCAAAATGAGCGATCCCTGCAGTTACCCTGCATCTCGATCCGCTGAATACGCGGAACCGCATCAATCGCCTTTCTCGGATCATCATAGAGATGGTTGTGCCTGCCAAGATAGCATGGATCATGGTAGGTATATATTTTACCCGGGTCCTCAACACGCTTTAACCGGATACCCCCCGATGTTACGGCGTTCACTATGGTTCGGCTGATATGTTCCACCGGTGGAATCCCTTTGTAATCATTTTTTAATGCGTTGAAGGTATGGGGGTCTGCCGTGACAATGTTTTTAGCCCCTGAATTGAGGATGGCATCCGTATTTCGGTCTCGTAAATCCTGAAAAAGCATCTCTTCGCCGAATCGTTTCACTTCATGACCGCTGTCTCTTTCCGCCGGTCCCAGTATCCCGAAATCTATACCCGCGGCATCAAGAAACCGGGCAGCAGCCCTGCCGATTTCCTGTATCCTGTCATCATACGACGTAACACTATCAACAAAATAGAGCGTATCTGCGGTTCCGTTCTTTCCAAGAATCTTCACATGAAAATCTTCGGACAAATCTTTTGTCCAGTCTGCACGCTTTTTTTCCATTTTGCCGTAAGGGTTCCCTCGTCTTTCAATAGCCCTCAAAGGCTTTTGCAGGGATTGCGGCACCCTTCCCTCATCCACCAGGCCTCTTCTTAAATCAACAATCTTGTCGATATATTCGATAAAAAGCGGACACTCTTGTTCACAGGCACCGCATGTGGTACACGACCAGATCTCATCTTCCTCCAGCACATGGCCCATCAAAGGCCGGCTATTTGCAGGTTTGCCGATGAGCGGATATTTGTTGAATGAATAGTCACGGCACTTAATGGATATAAACCTCGGAGAAAGCGGACGTCCCACGGCATTAGCAGGACAGTTGTCGGAACACCTCCCGCAATCTGCACAGGAATAAAAATCGAGCATATGTTTCCAAGTAAAATCCTCGAATGTTTTGACTCCGAAGGATTCCAGTTCGTCAAGATCTTTATCCTCAACCCCCCACTTAACCGGTTTTACCATACCCTTGTCCAGTTTCATAAAAAATACATTGGGCAGGGAGGTAAGCACATGAAAATGCTTTCCCAAGGGTAAAAAACACAAGAAAAAGAAAAAGATCAGCTCATGTGAAAAATAGGCGCCCAGATGTAAGTTCTGAAGGGTGTGAACCGGTACAAAAGTTAGAATATGCGCGGCAAACCATGTTCCGGTGACCGGAACCAGAATCTCGGTTTTAAATCCCTTTTGGATCCCGGCCGCAGCCCGGCTCCCTTCAAAAAGCATATCACACGTCACCAGCCCGATAATTAACAGCAGCACCAGCACCGCCTCCCAGGTATGTTCTTTTCCATACCTTGACGGCACTGCATATCGTTCGGGTTTTACGATGATTCGGCGGTACAGTGCAGCACCGCAGGCCACCAGAACAAATGTTCCGGCAAAATCCTTAAGAACCGTGTAAATCTGCCCGGCGGTACCGCTCATCCCCGGCAGCACATAATTGCTTGATAGTCCCAACATCACTAACGTTATGGATCGAAGGGACAGAATTACGAATCCCGCAAAGATAATCATATGAATAATTCCGGCATCCATGTATCTTGGATGCCGGTACTGCCCCACGGCATATTTTATCATCTTAAAAAACCGAGCAGCCGGACGATTAAGTCTTGGGTCCGGACAAGCTTTAATCAGCGGCTTTAGCCGAAGCGCAATAATATAAGTAAATATTCCAACACCGACAAGCGGTATGATTAATGAGAAAACCACGCAGGGAATTCCCAAAACAGTTGCTTTTGCCGGAGAAATCAACGCTGCTTCCATTGTTTAATTTTCCATCCCTTAATTATAAATGAATGTTCATTGACTTTTTAACAGATTCATTTTTTAAATAACAAGAAATAGTTCAGTTTTTCAATCAATTTCAAATCAATTTGAGTATATAAAACTGACGCAAATTACAAGCTTTCTTGACAAATATCCATTTTCATCATAACAGTATTAACCCAAAAAACGCCGGTGATCTTTGTTCACTAAAACAGTTTTAAAAAAATCGTTTCTACCAACCGAATCCGGACAAGCCGGCCCCCGGTTCGTAACAAAGAAATATTCGACACCAAAGCACAAAGACCCGCCCGTCTCGCCTAAGGCGAAGCCGATGGCGGACAGGCACAAAGGTTTTTATTTTTTTATTCTTTCTTAGTGTCTTGGTGCCTGGTGGCGAAAAAAAAGAAGGTGAGCATGGCAAAACAAATGAACTATAAAGACAAGCCCTGGGTAACCAGCTATGAAAAAGGTGTTCCGGAAAAAATAGAATATGAGGAAATATGTCTGCCGGAAATTCTGGAAAGATCGGCCCGCAGGTTTCCCAACAAGATGGCGCTCCTTTTTCAGGGGTACAAAATTACCTTTCGTGAACTTAATGATATGGTAAACCGTTTTGCCGCCAGTCTTCATAACTTTGGCATTGATAAAGGGGATAGCGTCGCCGTTCTTCTGCCAAACGTTATTCCATGCGTTGCGGCCTATTATGGCATATTAAAGATCGGAGCCATAGCGGTTATGAATAATCCTTTGTATTCAGATCGGGAACTTGAATACCAATTCAATGATTCCGACTCAAAACTACTCGTTACCATAGATCTTTTAGCAAATCGAATGATTGATCTGAGGCCGAAAACAAAGATAAAACAGATTATCTATACCTCTATCGGTGATTACCTTCCGATTACCTTCCGTTCCCCAAGAATTTATTGTTCCCCTTGGTAGCCAAAAAGAAAAACCTTGCTGCTGATGTGAAACCTGCTGAAAATGTTTATCCATGGAAAAACCTCCCGGCAACAAATCCTTCCCGTTTGCCTGAAGTTGAACTTTCGTTTGATGATACCGCTATGTATCAGTATACCGGGGGAACCACCGGT
Organism: Deltaproteobacteria bacterium; assembly: GCA_019310125.1. Lineage (GTDB taxonomy): Bacteria > Desulfobacterota > Desulfobacteria > Desulfobacterales > UBA11574 > S5133MH16. The sequence continues at coordinate 7,267 of JAFDEW010000134.1, forward strand.
ATTTCAAAAGCAGTTATGATTACCCACGGAAACTTGAGCAGGCAGGTCCAGCAGGTTGGTGCATGGTTCCCGGTCTTCGACAGCAATGAAGTCATGCTGGGGGCGCTTCCCTTCTTTCATGTGTTCGGTCTAACCACGGCAATGAATTTGGCCATCTTTCTGGGATGGGGAAATATTCTGGTCCCAAAACCCCAGCCCGATGCTTTGCTTGAGGCGATTAGAAAATATAAACCGTCATTTACCCCGCTGGTCCCCACCATGTATATCGGAATACTCAATAGTCCGGCCATTGACAAAATTAACCTGACCTCCATAAAAGGATGTTTTTCCGGGAGTGCACCGCTCCCCCTCGAAATTATTAGAGATTTTGAAAACCGGACCGGTGCCGTAATCGTTGAAGGGTTCGGTCTTACGGAGGCATCACCGGTGACCCATGTAAACCCTTTTGCCGGCGGAAAACGGAAAGCCGGAAGTATCGGAATCCCCATTTCCGACACGGAATGCCGTATTGTCAGCCTTGATGACGGCAACACAGATGTTCCGGTGGGTGAATCCGGTGAATTGCTTGTTAGAGGTCCCCAAGTCATGAAGGGCTACCGAAACAATCCCGAAGAGACTGCCAATACTCTGGCAAACGATTGGCTCCACACCGGAGATATCGCGAAAATGGATGAAGACGGGTACTTCTATGTTGTTGACCGAAAAAAAGATATGATTATATCCGGTGGGTGTAACGTATATCCCCGGCACATTGAAGAAGTGTTTTATGAACACCCCAAAATTCAGGAAGCCTGTGCCATCGGAATTCCTCACCCGACCCGCGGCGAATCGGTCAAAGTCTTCGCAGTGCTCAAACAAGGAGAAACCGCAACTCAGGAAGAACTTTTCGAATTTTGCACTGACAAAGTGGCCAGGTACAAGCTTCCCACAGAAATTGAGTTCAGAGATGATCTGCCCAAAACCAATGTGGGAAAAGTCTTAAAAAAGGAACTCCGGGCAGAGGAAATGGCCAAACGAAAAAAATATGGAGAAAAAAAATGATCCAGGATTTGGCCGGGAAGGTCATGCGTTTCAGGTGGCTGATTTTTATTGTACTTGCACTTGCCTATTTTTTTGTTTATTTCCATCGTCTTTCGCTGTCCGTGGTGGCCAATGATTTGATAAATGATTTTCAGACAAGCGCCAGTGTTATGGGCTTTCTGGGCTCCATATACTTTTATTGCTATGCCATTATGCAATTTCCCGCCGGACTCCTCTCGGACTCATTGGGCCCTAGAAAATCCGTAACTTTTTCTTTAATCATCGCTTCCGCCGGAAGCATTATTTTTGGGCTCGCGCCCACCATAAAAGTTGCTTTTATAGGAAGAGTCATGGTGGGACTGGGGGTTTCCATGGTCTTTATCCCCACCATGAAGATTTTTTCCCAGTGGTTTCGGCCTCACGAGTTTGCTTTTATGACAGGCATTCTAAATGCCGTGGGAGGAATGGGGGTTCTGGCGGCCACATGGCTTCTTGCCCTAATGACACTGGTTTTCGGATGGCGCATCTCTTTTGAATTTATCGGTTGCTGCACGTTCGTGATCGTGGCTCTGGTATGGGGTATTGTCAGAGACCGACCCGAAGATAAAGGCTGGCCTTCCCTTGCCAAATTGGATCAGGAGAACGGGAAAGCATTCCAGCCAATAAAGCAGATACCGTTGTTGGAAGGCGCCCGCCGAGTGGTATGCGAAAAATATTTCTGGCCGGTGGCCATTTGGTTCTTTTTTGATTGCGGGATATTTTTTGGTTTTGGCGCACTCTGGGGCGGACCTTATCTTATGCATGTTTACAAAATGACCCGGGCCCAGGCCGGCACGGTTCTAAGTATGATTGCATGGGGCATGATTATCGGAAGTCCCCCTCTGGGATTTTTTTCCGATAAAATAATGAAAAGCCGAAAAAAACCTTTTATTTTGTGTAATTTCGTGCTGGTCGTAGAACTCGTCATTCTCAGCATTTATCCTGCCGGCCTGTCACGCATCGCGCTGTGCATCCTGTTTTTTGTTTTTTCCGTCTGTTCGTCATCTGTTGTAATCCTTGGATTTACCATTATTAAAGAGCTTTTCCCCACAGAAATTGCCGGAACCTCAACCGGTTTTGTAAACCTCTTCCCTTTTTTAGGCGGTGCGGTGTTTATGCCGCTTTTAGGCCGGGTTTTAGATGCTTATCCCAAATCCGATTCCGGAGCTTATTCCCTTGAAGCCTACTCAATGCTTATTCTTATTCTTCTGGGCGCCTCTGTTTTATCACTGATTTGCACCTTCCTGACAAAAGAGACGTTCCCAAATTAATTCGTTACTGCCCTTAAATCCATATCGGATACAAATTATGTTTCCAATGCAACCAACAGTAATTTTTCGACAGACCGATACAATCAGAAAGCTGTTTAAATCAAATTAGTTAGACCGGACCGGTCAGGAGGAGCCACGTCATGTGGGGCCGCAATTGCAGGATTCCGAGACCGGTGCAAGATCGATGTTATCATGAATCTGAACCAAGGGAAGTTCTGGCTTGGTGGGGTTAAGTCGTGCCTTAATTGCCTGGAATACCGGTTTTATGGAAATGAACATAATGATCAACGTTCCGATCAGACCCGCCCACATGGGTATGATTTCAGAGGCCTGACCGATCATGGCCTGGGCAGATAGGCCAAACCACGCATAAATCCGATCAACAACCAGTCCGAAAAAGACTGCTGATACGGCGATGGTGGTCAGGTAAATCGCGGTTGCCCGTTTCCCCAAAACGCCTGTTAAAACCGTCAGAGAGGCGATATTGGTGGCCGGGCCGGCGAGTAAAAATACCAGAGCGGCCCCGGGACTAACGCCTTTTAAAATCAGGGCGGCCGCAATTGGAGTGGAAGCGGTTGCACAAATATATAAGGGGATAGCAACAGCCAGCATCAGCAGCATGGCAGGTAGGCCGGTTCCCAAATATTTGCTGAAAACATCATCCGGAATGAGCACGGTGATGAGTCCGGCCAATAAAAGACCCACGAAAAACCAGGCAGCCAGATCACCCCAGAGATCGAAAATAGCAAAGCGAAATCCCGCTCCAAGCTTTTCTAAAAACGTATGATGATGCTTGTGCACTTCGGGTAAGCAGTTGACACCATCGCAGCAAGCATCCACCGGGCAGGTAAGATCCGGTATAATTTTGTTGTTGGTGAAGTTGGGGTTAAAAAGATTTTCGGCAATACCGGCTGCCGCGGCCGTGACAAACGCCACAAAGGGACGCATGACCGTCATTATGGGATCCAGTAAGGCATAAGTTATGGATATGGAATCTACTCCGGATTCCGGAGTGGATATGAGAAATGCGGTGGTTGCCCCATTGTTGGCACCTTGTTTCCGCAGCGACACGGCTGCAGGTAACACACCGCAGGATCACAACGGTATGGGAATACCTAAAATGGCAGCTTTAAACACAGAAACAAACCGACCCTGTCCCAGGTGTTTGGCCACTGAGCCCGGGTTGAGAAATACGCGTAATAATCCGGCGACAATCAATCCGAAAACAATATACACCGATGAATCAACAAGAAGATCCCAAGATGTTATGAGTACATTAACTATAAAGTTCAAACCTGATTTAACCTCCTTAAGCGTGTTGATTAAAATACTACCTTGTGGCATATTGTCAAGGGATTGGAATAATGGAATGATGGAGTAATGGTACCGGTGAAACGAAAAAAGTTTCACCCCGGTAAGATCTACCGGCATGGCCCGGTACTTCCACGGGGACCTGCGGAGTAGGCGGAATAAAAATGATGGGTTTGACTGTAGACAGGGCTTCAATCGGCGTTAGTTGATTTTAATTCAGTTTTTTTGTTGACATATTCTCATTTTTAT
>JAFDEW010000011.1 GCA_019310125.1 Deltaproteobacteria bacterium
GTTGAAGATTCAGAGGGATCAACCTGAAACAAACTGTTTGATAGAACTTATGGGAATGTTAAAAGGGATGTAGTATTTAGTAAAAAATAATTTTAAAAGCAAGCCTATTCTGTTGTTTTGCATCCCAAAAGGTATGTTTAAGACCAAATAATGGCTATTTTTAGATCTTTTTTGAAAATATACAGATAGTTAGCGTGGTGCGACGCCAGTACCTTTAGCGTTAATTTTTGCCGTTACCTCCATCCGCTGTGCCCAAATTGCAGCCATGAATGTCCTGTGTGCAAAAAATGACCAAATTATGGTATGAAAATTTGGGTCTAGTCATCATCTTCGCCATTCGTTGAATCATTATCGATTTTTGGAGAATACGTAATGTTTTCTATTTCGTTTTTATCATCATAATTCGATAAAGGAGGATCTTCATCAAGCAGGTCATCAATTTCGACACCTTCGTCTTCAATGTCATCGTCAACCAACGGCTCTTCCTGTTCTTTCTTCATAATGTCATGGTCATCAAAAATCAGTTCAACGGATTGATCATTTCCGGATTCATACATTTTTGTAACTGCTGCAGCCAGTTCTTTTGCGTATATGCCGATCGGAAACAGGTTTTTTGTTCTCAATGTTGCGATAAGGGCATCTTCCCCTATCGCAATTGCTGATTTTACAGACTCATCATCAAATGTTTCTTCACAGAGAAATGTAAACATATTTTTATCTAACTCGGCAAATTCTCTTATGATAAGCTTGGTTTTTTCATCGTTTTTTAAAAGTAAATATTTTTGCTTCATTCTTGATTTTCCTTATACAATTCGTCTTTGATCAATTTGTAAAAAGCCAAATTCATCAAACAGTTAGTGCCTAACCCGGACAGGGCGGAACCAAAAATATTTGCCACAAAGAAACTAAGATACGAAGGATATATTTATTATTCTTTCTTCGGGCCTTGGTGCCTTAGTGGCAGAATGAAAAAAGTATTGCCACAAAAAGCATAAAATTTACAACTAAAGAACTAATATTTTGTCGGAAATCATAAAAAAAAGGTCATGTCAACAAACAATAACAAAAATATTGACCTGTAATTCGCAAAATGATAATTAAAAATTCAAGTTGTACGGAGGGATGGCTGAGTGGTCGAAAGCGGCGGTCTTGAAAACCGTTGAGTGTAACAGCTCCGTGGGTTCGAATCCTACTCCCTCCGCCATTTAACAGAGACCTTTGAAAAACGTTCAATTTTGTTCAAGTCCAAGGAAGGCGAAAATTTTAACCACAGGAATACAGTGAGTATTTTGAGGATTAAAATTTGAGCCTGACGCAGGAATTGGGCAAAATAGGGCGTTTTGCCAAGGTCTCTAACTGTAATCGGAGAGGTGGCCGAGTCGGCTGAAGGCGCTCGCCTGCTAAGCGAGTGAGGGGGGAAACTTCCTCCGAGGGTTCGAATCCCTCTCTCTCCGCCAGAAAAACAAAAAGCCCGATTAAAAAATCGGGCTTTTTTAGTCTCACACCAAACCCTGATAATGCCTTACGTTTCTGCTCCCGGCATTGTATGCCGCAAGTGCCAGTTCCACGTCTCCGTCGAATTGGGTAACCAGCTTTTTGAAATACCGTACCCCACCGCTTATGTTTTGTTTGGGGTTGAAGGCATCCTCCACACCCAGCGCGTGTGCGGTTGCCGGCATGAGCTGCATAAGGCCTTTCGCCCCTTTTTTAGATATTGCTCGGGCATTATATCCGGACTCCGCCATAATGATCGCCTTTACAAGGGCAGGATCAACCTGGTGGCGACTGGCCGTTTGAATGATAATAGCATGTAAGAGACGTTCGGCTTTCTTACCGCCAATGGATGATAACCTGTATTCCACGTCGGCATAATCGCATTCTTCTATCAGAGATGGGGAGTTCGCTATCTTTGAAATCGCCAACATTTTATTGAGCGCTCCGGCAGGATTACGACTATTACATATGGAGACAACAGATACACCTATGATCATTATAGAAATGAATAGGAATTTCACAAGTCCTATTGATACTATCTGTATGGCTGTCTTTTTATCCATTATAGATGTCATTTTCGTTAGTTGATTATTTGCCGATATTTATATAAAGAAAAAATTAAAATCTTAAACTATAATTTTTAGTTCTTGTATGTCAAGCAAAAAAAGACTACAATATATTGTGGTTAATTTCCGCGTTGTGCATATAAATTTACCGGACTTACAATCCTCGTTTTTTTTCGAAATAGTAAAGTGTTGTAAAATTCATTGGTAACTCATCAATAAGTTCTGGTGTATTCGTGTATTAAATGATCATATTGTCCCGGCTCCATAATTTAGAGAGATGTTTCATTCATTGGTGTGCCAGATTGTTCAGATAAGAAGTGTGGGAACCAATTGCGGTTATACCGGGGGAGGGGGTGTGGAGCGATGGTTATGCATTATGGCATGATCCGCTCTAATAACTCCTAACGAAAACGCGTCGTTCAGGATGGCTCGAAACTTATATTTGTCAAAATAACTTATTGTGTGCAAAAAAATCTATTGATTATTATGCTGTCATTACGGCATGGGCTCAATTTCAACATGAATCGGTTCTATATGTTGATGAATCGGCACACACTCGCCCGAGTATCTGATTTTGGTCAAATGCAATTTAAATAAAAATTCCGCTTTCCATTCACCCCCGCCGGATGATGTTCCGGTGATTACTGTTTTTCTATACCGATCGCCGCTCCATACCCGCTTCGGGTCTCCCGTGCGGATACATTCACATCCGCTGGAACATCCCGAGCCCCTTGAGCTATTATTTTCTTTAATTATTTGTTCTGTGGCCATTACTAAAAGCCGGGTACCATCTATATTCGTATTTGGAGACGCAACTTCTTGTACTAAATGGGGATTTGATGCCTTCCACTCCACAATTTCGCATCTATTATCACATGTCATAACATCCTCCTAATTTTTAAGTGTTGAAAAAGCCAAATAGATTTTTGATAAAAAGTATTGTAAAATTATTAAGATGTTAAATTAGGATGATTCTCTCGTTTAGAGATCCGGCAAACTGTTCCCTGGCTGCATATCCGGTTTCAAAAACGTTTCGATTGAGTCTCATTATTTTCGCGTTGGTGGCGTGGTCTTTCTTTTGAGGTACGTTGTTGAGTATTCCCTGTATGGCTGCCTTTTTAGGCAGGGTTATGAATCGATCGTCTTTTCTCATGTCAAGATCTGCCGCGATAACTCCCAGTGAGAATGGGCCCTTCATAATGGTCAGAAACTTATGTTTCTTAAAGTCAAAAAACACCAGCCTCAAGTCATGGCCTTGGTCGATGACTTCCTCAAACCTTTTAAGATACTCATCTCGGGTGAGATATCTCGGGCCTTTTCGGCTGGCGGTAACCAAAATCGGCTCATCCACATAGAAATCGGCCACAACCGTGAGCCCCCTGGGAAAGGATTTTTCAAAGTCTCCCGCCGTATAAACGGCTCGCCAGGCCTCGGAAAGATCAAACCCGTTGACATAATCCACGTGATGGGGCACGGAACCCTTGACTTCATGTTCACGGATCATGACATCCACGCAAAGCGGGCCACCGGCCTGAGCCAGACCCCGGCACTGGTGAACGGCTGCATGAAAACCCGCTTCCATGGCTGCGTCCGCCTGAATGTTCGACAGCGTGAGGTAGCCGGAACCGCCGATGGATGGATTGGTGATGGTTAGCTGTTTTTCTTTAGCCATGCCTTCCTCCTAAGTCTTTTTAAGTTCGGTTATGCTGATAGACGTCGAAAAGCTTGGACCCTCGAAACTCAGGGCGCCAACCGGGCAGGGAAACTGGATACACGCCCCGCAGCCGAAGCATTTGCCGGGGTCGTTGTCGAGCAGGGCATGGCACCGGAGCCCGATGCCGCAAAGCCGGCACTTGAACTTGGGCATGTCCTTTAGTTTTTCAGGTTCTTCCCGGGCCACCCGCTCTCTTTCTTTGGCAAACTTAAGATCCAGGCACTCATCGGACCTTATAAAACGACCCATCCGGATACCTGAATCCTTGGCAGTTTTTCCCATGTCCAGCACGCAGACCCCGTCTGCCACCACCATTATTTTTTCCTTTTTGAGATACCGGCCGTAAAGTTCCTTGAAGAGTTCGGCGTTGTCGTCCACACGGTATGGGTTTATATGGATCACTTCAAAGCCCAAGGCCGAACCTTCTTTGTCGAAATCCACCTCAAGGGGAATCTGGCCGCCGGTCATCCGGATGTTATAGTTATTGTAGATGACGTTAATGGCGCCGAACTTTTTGTTTTTGGCGGCGAACTTGATACCGCTGATATTAAAATTATAGGCACCGTCTCCTGATGCGGTTACCACAAGCTGTTTCTCGGAACAGGATTCCTTGATCCCGTCACCGACTATGGCGCCGCTGCCCATACAAAAGATTGCATCCACTATGCCGTAGGCGTGGTAGCCCTGAAGATTGCCGCATCCTCTGTCCGCCGCATAGATGAGTTCATATCTGTCTTTGCCTTTAAGTTTCAGCTGCCGGTTAAACCGTCGCATACCCTCACGCACTGACCAGGAAACCTTGGTGTCCCCGCAACCGGAGCAATTGGAAACCGGTCTCAGGTAGGTTATTTCATCCGCTGCCTTGTCTTTTGGAGCAGGGTTTTGTTTGGAAGCCATGTTGGTACCTCCTTTAACCATTCAAAATATGATCGATATAGGAAAACCGCTCGTATATCCTGGGTTCGTAAGGAATGCCGCGGTCCAAAACTTTTACTTCGAGGTCCCTCCGGTTTACAATATCTAAGAGTTGAAGGTATATTACCCGCCCGTAGCCCTCTTCGAATACATAGATTTTTTCGATGGGATGCTTTGAAACCAGATCCTCATAAAGGGCGCCCGGTTGGGGAAATACAAGGTCGCTCTCTATTACTAAAACATCCCCGTATTTGTTTAAAAGACGGTCCTTAAGAGCCGGGTCGTCATCCACCAGGCGAAAATCCTCCCTGAAGGGGCCGTTCACTACTATCATGACTTTGGGCTCGGTGCCGTATTCCGTCACTCGGTTCCCCAAAAACTCAAAGTTTTCTATAATTTTTTGTTTGAACAAAGGAATCAGTTTTGAATGAAATTTTCTTTCTCTGGGGCGGATGTGTGGGCCGATGGTGACCAAATGTTTGGGGTCCTTGGTGAAGCCCTTGAGCCGATGATTCACCTCCATGTCCAACTCCACCACCGGATCCACGGAAACCTCCCGGTAGGAGAGATCATAGTTCATGATCACCGCAAACGGAACACCCAATTCCTCGAAGAGGCGATAGCAGTTCTTGACGGTGGTGTGGGCAGTGCTGGGGGAGTGAAGTTCCAGGGTGGGAATTCTAAAATGAAATCCGAAAAGAACCTTATTGTCCTGCATGGTCTGTGAGGATGTGCCCTGACGATCATCCCCTGAGGCAATACCCAGACCTCCGGTATACGGAACAACATTTACCGCAACCCGAAGCGCATCCGCCGCAGTATTTGCGCCCAGGTGCTTGAAGGAACACAGCACTCGGGAGCCTACTGGAATTCGCTTTTCTTCGTCTTTGGCAAAGACCGTATCACCATAAACCAGGTCCCATTCTTCTTCAGTAAGGAATTCTCGCTTTTTAAAATCCCCTTTACAGACTACGGCTCCCAGTGCCAGCGCCGCGGCATTGTCTTCGTTGGTGGTCGTTCCCCAGTGAGCGGCAAGCTGGTAGCCTGTTTGATCCAACATTTCACCCACCCTCATGGTAAAAGGGTTTGTCTTAGGGATATTCCCCGCCAGTTGCTCGAAGCTCCCCTGGACGTCCGAAATGGGTGCTCCAGGATAACCCGTGGTCACTCGCACACCCGCCTCTAAAGCTCCCCGGGCGATGGCATGGTTGCCCGAAAGCCTCATCCTGCCTAAGTCAAAACTTGCATTATTTTCCATTGACTTACCTCTCTTGCTATATAATTAATCTTTAAAATCAATTAGTTATAGTAATCCTGATATCACATGACCAAGATTTTTTTATCGTATTTAAAAATATATTCAGCAAGAACTGTGCCAAGAAAAAATAGAGTTGGGCTAATTAATTGAACTGACAGGATAAAATAGCATTATGAGACAATTTTAATATGTATATGGCTTTTTGGCATAGAGGCAAAAATGTCCCAAAAAAATAAAAACAGAGGATTACTTGCTGATAGTGTAGATAATATTGGTTGTGGGACAAAAATAGCCCGAATTGGGATTATTAAATCCTGTACGTTTTTATCTTTCTGAACAGTGTTCTGCGGTTGATACCCAGAATCGATGCGACCTTGGCTTTGTGCCACTGGTGTTCATGGAGCAATTTTTCGAGGTATTTTTTTTCGAAACTTTCCTTTGCGGCACGTAACATAAGATTGTTGTTATTTTCAAGGATTAATTTTTTTGCGATGATTTCCGGTTTGGCCGGTTTGGATTGTGATATATCCAAAAAGTCGATTTCTTTCAAAGTGATATAGCGGTGTATGGCATTCTGGAGTTCTCGGACGTTACCCGGCCAATCGTAGCTTTGCATGGATTTAATGATATTTTCGGGAATTGAGGGGATATTATCGTCATCACAATAGGCATGCAAAAAATGATAGAGTAACAGAGAAATATCTTCTTTACGTTCTCTCAATGGCGGAATGGTGATGGGAATGATATGTATTCGATAGTAAAAATCCTCACGCACGTCGCCTTTTTCCACACAATCCTTTAAAACTTTGTTGGTTGCTGAAATAATACGGATATTCGGTTTTTTGATTTCCCTGCTTCCTATGGGTGTATATCCGCCACCTTCAATGGCTCGCAACAGTTTTACCTGCATGTTAAGCTCAAGTTCGGCCACTTCATCCATAAATAATGTGCCGCCGTCGGCAATATCCAAATAACCGGGTTTATCCATATCCGCTCCGGTGAATGCCCCTTTTTTATACCCGAAAAATTCACTTTCAATCAGGTTGTCCGGGATGGCGCCGCAATTAACGGTCACAAAATCCTTGCTGCCACGATTGCTCAAATCATGAATGGTTTGAGCCACCAACTCCTTGCCGGTACCGGATTCCCCGTAGATAATAACATTGGCATTGGATTGGGCGGCTTTTAAAATAGTTTCATAGACTTCATGCATTTTTTTGCTTTTTCCAATAATGCTGCCGAACTGGGTAGACCCTCTAAAAGAAGCTCTCAGTCGCAAGTTTTCCTCACGCAGACGGGCCTCGCTGATTCGCAAAGCCTCCTCATTTAGCTTCCGCTCGGTAATATCCACATGGGTTCCGACAATCCGGGCAGGCGTACCGTTTTCATTCCGATCAACAATCTTACCTCTTGCCATAATCCATCGCCACCCTCCCTGATTTGTTTTTAAGCGGTATTCAATTTCAAATGAACCGGAATTTTTTTTAGCATATTTATTAATCTTGTCGATTGCTGATTCCCTATCTTCAGGGTGGATCAAGCTTTTCCATGTGTCGAAACTCTGTGGCATTTCATAGGGTTTATAACCGAGCATGGTATAGAAGCAGGGATTGAAAAAAGCTTTGTTTGTAACCAGGTCCAAATCCCATAATGCATCGCTGGTTGCCTCCATGGCAAGGTCAAGTCGCTTTTTGCTCTGTCGAAGGGATTCTTCCGAATTCCGGTAATCGGTTATATCTACCCCTGAACAAACAACGTATTCAACATTTCTGTTTTCGTCCAGCTTTGGGGTCTTCGTTGTGGATAATAATCGTTTTTCTCCTTTTCCATTAATAACCCATTCTTCAGTGCAAATCTTTATTTTTTGATCAAATACCTTTGTGTTGTTGGCGATAATGGCCTCAGCTTCCTTTTTATTCAGAATATCGTGGAAGGGCTTGTATTCTATGTCTTTTTTTTCTAAGTTTAAAAATTCCGCATGGGCTTTGTTAACCGCGCCATATGTTTTTGAATTTGCTAAATACCAGATTTGAGTTTGTATGTTATCTAAAAGTAATTCCTGTTCCTCTATCTTTTGTTTCAAAGATTGTTCCGCGTGCTTTCGGTCAGAAATATCCATAATCATCGCCAGCTTGGAAATAGATCCATCTGAATGGCATATTGGCGTACTGACCACATAATACCAGTTATCCTTTGGGGTTAAGACTTCACACCGAACGGTTTCACCTTTAAATATCCGGTCGTTAAGACACCAGGGGCAGATAGAATCACGATTTTGTAACGATTTATAACATATTTGCCCGGTAGCGTCATAACCGAGCTGTTTGATATAATGTTCGTTCATAAATTCAACGCAGTAGTCTTGGGAAGATAAATATATTAGCCCATCAAAAGCTTCCACTATTGCTTCCAGTTGCAAGCCTCTTTCATGTAATACCGTCTGCCGCTCTTTACGCTGTTTATTTATTGTATCTTTTTGATTAACCCTGGGTGTTATTTTTTTGCAGATTGGTTTTTTTGTCATTAGAACATCCCCCAGTTGTTATTTTAAGTAAGGATGCTAAAAAGGATGGTTTTCAGTGAACCGTCGAAGTATATTGTATGATTCCCAATAGGAAGCATTTTTATTATATAAGTATTATCACTATACGATTGTCTTTTTCAAGAATTTTTACGCAATTACGGTTGAATTTGTCTAAACATCCGACATATGTGTAATTCACTGATGTTGGTTAACAGCGGTCATTTATTACTTTTCATCGGAATTCGAAGTTCTGGTTTCAGGTGTCGGGTGTCAGGTGTCAGGAGGACGAACGTAAGAGCTGACACCTGAACACTGACACCTGAAACCTGGATTGCTTGAGCTAAATCACCAACAATCTTGATTTACACCCATTCGACATTAGATATTGACAATTTTTTTTTATTCTAATATATTGATAGTTCAATTAGCTTGATCAAGGCGAATGTCAACAGGCCTTCCCATAAGGAAGGCCTTCACGTTTGGCTTGAAAGGAATCCTATCCTTCCTTCGCAGCCTTATCTTCCCAAAAAAAGGAAGTATTTTACCCGTTAGAAATCCGGGTAAAAACCGTTCTACTTAATCTGGCCATTATAGTTTCTTTATGTTGAGGCTACAAATGTTTCCGGGTATTGTGAACGTTAGACCAAGCTTTTTTTAACATATCATCAATGTTAGAAAAATTTACATCAATTCTAAAACCGAAGAAGTCGATTATATAAGATTTCTGCAATATGCAGAAATTGTAACACCATAAATATATTGTAAGGAGTGCCGAGTTATGAGACCGCAGATAGACATATTTACCCTTTTAGATCACCTTCCCTATCGCAGGAAGAAACAAAAAGAAAAGATAGTTCAACTGGACTGGAAGGCAGAGTGGGAGCGGTTCGATGCCAAAAAACTTTTTGAGTTTGACCTTGCCGCTATTCCTGAAGAAAAATTAAGTGCCATTCGGAAGCGAAAAGAGGTCATCTTGGACGGCAACTATGCAGCGCTTTCGATTCTCACCAGGGTTGTAGACGGTCTCTGCGGTTATCCCATTACGCCGTCTACCCCTATTGCCGAAAATTTTGCCAAAGTTGCTTCAGACGGCCAGAAGAACTTGTTTGATTCTGAACTCATGTATTTTCAACCCAGTGATGAACTTTCCGCCATTGTTGCGGTGGAGGCCATGGCATCCCAGGGGGGGCGCTACGTGGACAACTCTTCTTCCCAGGGCTTGGTGTTAAAGACCAAGAACCTCTTTTCAGTGGCGGGCAAACGCTTGCCTGTGGTGATGACGATTATGGCAAGGGAGGTCAACAAAGGATCTTTAAGTATTCATTGTGGCCACACCGATTTTTACGGTGTTCGCAATACCGGTTGGGCTCAACTGGTTGCCGGGGACAACCAGGAACTCCACGATCTTTTGCCGATAGCCTTTAAGACCGCGGAGTTGCGCCAGGTAATGCTTCCGTGCATGGTCATCGGCGACGGGTTTATCAAATCCCATGCGTTAGAGAACATAAAGGTGCTTTCAGACGATTTTCTCAGGTGTTTTGTCGGGCCTCCCAATAGATTATATCAGCCCGATTTTGAGGAAAAGACCTTAACCGGCACCTTTACCGACGTGGATCTTACCATGGAAGGTCAGGTCGCCCAGGATCTTGCGTATAGATTTATAAAAAGGGGACTTATCGCCGCCATGAACATGATGAACAAAATCATGGGGACGAATTTAAAGGCGGTGGAATGCTACCGCACCGAAGATGCGGAAATGGTGGTTGTAATTTTGGGATCGGCAGCCGGTGTTCTCAAGGATATGGTGGATTACTACCGGGATGTGAAGGGGGTGAAAGTGGGGGTGGTTCGTCCTGTACTTTTCAACCCTCCCTGTTTTCAGGAGCTTGCCTACGGCATTCGCAATGCAAAGGTGGTCACCGTTCTGGAACGATCCGGCATGGCCCACAACCAGCTTCTTTTAGCGGACATACAGTCCGCACTCCAGGTTTCTTTTCGGGCCGGCCGCGAAGGCAGACCGGAGCATAAAATCTACGGCCGTACCGACATGCCGACCCTTTTGCACGGGGTGTACGGACTGGGGAGCAAGGATTTTAACAAATACAACGCTGCGGCAGTTATAGAGAATATGTGGGCATGTTTTCAGGGAAAGACGCGTGAGCATTTTCTCCGGGATTTTTTTGTCGGAATAGAGGGACCTTATACATTAAAGCCCAAACCACTTTCGGACTACAAGGATCGTGAGCTTGGAATGACATTTGTCGGCATCGGTGCAGAAGGCGTTAAGACGGCTTTAGAGACCGCGGCCCTTATTTATGCGGAAGGTAATGACAACGGCCAAAGATATATCCAGTCCGGTGCGCGATATGGTGCTGCCAGAAAAGGGGCGCCGATTTTTATGAACCTTAGGATCAGCGCCGGTCCGATTCGCAATTCCTCGGAGCTCACCGAGCACGATGTACTTGCATTTTTCAACGATAAATTTCTCTCCGGAGAGATTTTAAGGGATTATGTGGGAGGGCTGAATGAGAACGGTCTTCTTGTTATAAACAGCACCAGAACAAAAGATGAAATCATCGAATCGTTTCCTTCTGAAATGCGCGAGCTTATTTCAAAGAGAAAGATCAAAATAATTGTCATGGACGCCACCCGGACCGCCCTGAAGCACCTCAAACGAAACCTGCCCGGCGCCATGATGCTGGGTCTTATAAACGGTGAAACAAAGATACTTTCCGTCGATGAATTCGGAAACAGGTTTCAAAACATACTTGAACAAAAACTGGGACCTAAAAAGGGTCGAGAGATTGTTGAATCGAACATTGCACTTTTAAATGAAGGAGCAAAACTGACAATTTCAACACCGGAACAAATGCCTATGGCGTTTGCCGGGGTTTCGGATAGTCAGAAGCCGGTAGTGGCAGTTAAACCCGAAGATTTTGGCAAAGGGTATGGAACGGCCGGTTTGCGTACAAAGCTTTCCCAAAAAGATGAGATGGGCACCATCAAGCCGGTTAACCTGATTGAAGATTATCAGAAACAGTTTAACGAGGATATGGTTAAACCTGTCCTGGAAGGTAAAAAGGTTTCCTGGGACCGGTTTTTGCCCGTGGTTCCGGCGGCCACCAGCAGGTTTAGAGACATGAGCTATATCGGGAGCCAGATGCCGGTGTGGGATGCGAAAAAGTGCATTGCCTGCGGCATGTGCGCTGCTTTGTGCCCGGATTCAGCGATCTATTCCACCATCACAGACAAGCCCATTCCGGATACTGCTGCCGCCTATTTCAAGGTTTTCAAGAAACCGCCCAGGGGTATCCCCTGGGAGAGATTCGCCATGAACCTCAACGTTATTGATGCCTCCTGCAAAGGGTGCGGGGTATGTTCCCAGGTCTGTCCGGTGAACGCATTTACCATGGTGGACAAATCAAAAATAAAAGATACCGATTTTTTACCCGAAAAATACCAGGATCTTGACAATACTTACGATGCAGCCGGTTATGTGGACCGGATGGCTTTAAACCACCAGGTTCTCTTTGTTTTTTCTAAGCTTTATCCGGGCAAACACACGTTGTGTCCGGGCTGCGGCGAGGGTACCATTAACCTGTTGACCTTTTTTGCATTAGAAAGTTTGCGCAACAGTCCCAAAGGAATCGAGACCTTCTACCAGGGGATCAAGGTTCTGTCGGATATAAACCGGCATGCCATAGATCATATGATCGACCGAGGGTTCAGCATCTACACGATCAATTCCACAGGCTGCAACCAGGTTTCCGAACTGGTCAATCCGTTCAACACCCGGATTTACCAGTCGGGTCACTACGGTTTCGGTACGGCATCTGCTGCCGCTCTTGGGGCCAAATTCAGTATGGACCAGGCATATCATAACAATTTCAACGATGTATTGACCAAGATCATTGTTTTTGCCGGCGACGGCGCCATTTACGACATCGGCAACGGTCCTTTCAATTATGCCCTGGGCGAAAACTTCGATGTCACCTGGGTGATTTACAACAACGAGGGATACATGAACACCGGGGCCCAAAAATCGGGCGCCACCCGTTTCGGTTGTGACAGATCAACATCCCCCATAGGGGTCAAACATGCCGGCAAGACCACCTTGCACCGTCGGATCGTCAGCCAGGCCACGGCAATTTCACATGTCTATTCGGCCAAGCTAACCGTGGACAATCCGTTTTACGCCATCAAGATATTAAAGGAAGCCATCGCTTATTGCGGCCCGTCTGTGGTGGAATTTTTCTCATACTGTTCACAGGGCCACCAGAGCCATGACTGGGCGGGTCCTTTAATCTCGAGGATGATGAATGAGGCCAGGAAATGGCAGATACAGGTAAGAAGACCGTTCCATAAGCTTGACATTTCGGCCAATCCCGATCCCGACAAAACATATCCGGCCAAAGGGAAATCGTTTAAAAAGGGTATCAAAAGAGAGCCGGCCACTTTCTATGATGTGGTGAGTATGCTGGGCCAGTACAATCGTCATATCAAGGCCCAGGAAGGCGACGTGATTCCTGAGCTTGTCTTTGTAAACGAGACCGTATCTCTTTTTAGATGGTTCAGAAACCAGTACCTGGCCGGCTACCGTGATACCATGCCGGCTGAAGAGGAAGTGGAGCGCATTGTAGCTGAAAGGTATAAGCTATAGTCCCTAACCTGGACGAAAGGGAAACAGACAGGATATTTTAACAATTTAACTTCCTGTGCCATCTAACGAATAGATCCCGGATCCTGGATGCTCGATGCTGGAGAAGATAAGGGCAGCTTTACGTTTTAAAGACCAGCATCCAGAAACCAGCATCAAGAATCTTTTCCATAAACGTACAGCATGAAATGACAAAAATTTTTTACTTATTATAGCATTATTACCGATTCTACCTCCTTTTTAGATGCGCAGCCGGTTGCAGCCATTTGTTTTTATAGCCGTCGTAGAACCATTTGTCCGGAAATCCCCGACGTTTGAGATAAGAAGGATTCTCCGCCCAGCTGATAAGCTCTAAATATGCCTGGTGAATTCTTCTGAATGTATCTGTATCTCCCCCAAGGTCGGGATGGTGTTTTTTAACCTGAAGCCGGAATGCACTTTTTATTGTCTTTTCAAGTTTCGGAGAATTCAAATCCGACTTGCCAAGCTTTAAATGCATCAGCGATGCCTTTTTAACGGCGGCGATTTTTATTTCCGGCGGCATTACCGAACAGAATGCAGGATCATTGCGCTTTGCTTTTTCGAACAAGAGACGAGTGGCAAGATAGTTTCGATGGGTTCGTTTTTTTTCGGCCCACCATGTATTTCCAAGAATTTCGGACATAACACAGTAGTCCTCGGCGGGTTTTTTCCCGGAAGAACGAGGATAGATAAAGCTGAATATTTCTTTGGAATTGTAAGGAAGAACATCCATAGCGATCATTGTGTCAGTAAAGTAAAAGGTCGCATATCGGCTGTTTAACGTCTTGAGCAAACCGGTTCTTAAATCAAGCGTGTACCTGAGCTTCTGTCGGCAATGGATGGAACAATACCTTCGCCGGCCAAGATTTTCATCTGTCCCGCAGGAGAGACATCGTCTTTTTATCCTATTATCTGAACAGGATATTTTTTTTTGTACAGAACTTTTCATGAAAAATGCGGTTTATTGCTATTTTTTAATGTATCCCCACTCAACCAGACGTTGATACGCATATTTTGCCTTTTCGCCCTGGTCAACAACTTGAAGATATTTATAGTACTCGTTAGCCGATTTCTTGATATGCTGCATCCCCTCCAGAGACAATCCCTTAAAAAAAATAATAGTAGGATTACCGGACAGTAATTTTTCATAATAGTTAAATTCTTCATATGCTGAAGCGTAATCTTTTTCCTTGATTTTGGCAAATCCGGAAAGAAAATATGCCTGACCCTCCTGTGGATAGACAGTTTTTGCTTTTTCTGCAAAGGATCCGGCTTTGGCATAATGTTTCTGGGCCAATTGGCATTTAGACATCATGACAAGTCCGGCATAGTCTTCAGGGGTTTGCCCCAAGGCTTTTGAAAAATGGATTTCGGCTTCACCATATTTGTCCTTGGCCATTAAGGTTTCGCCTTTTTGCAGGGCTTCGATGGTTAATTTAATTTTCCGCAGTTTCGCCGTATGGTCCATGTAGCGATCTCGGTATAGGGAAAAGCTCTGCGAAGACCGGTATTGTGTATGCACGGCTTCTACAGCAGTACGGTAACGCTCATCGCTCATAGGATGTGTGGCAAACATCAATTCAATGGTACTGGGCTTATATTTGGAGGTGCGTCTCAGCATATCCATCAGTCCCACAAATCCGTTTGCGTTATATCCGGCTTTGACCATATATTCCAATCCCAGGGCATCGGCTTCACGTTCGTTATCTCTGCTGTAGGATGCAAGGAGGGCACCGGCGCCGACCATACCCAGTTGTGATGTCAGACTGCCAAGACCGGAGCTTTGGGTCCCTGCAACTGTTGCGAGGCCGCCGACAAAGAGGTTTATCAATGTACCTTTAGACATCTGTTCAGCGGTGTGACGTGCGTTAACATGTCCCAGTTCATGGCCCAGCAGAGCCGCAAGTTGTGCTTCGTTTTCAAGGTCAAGGAGAATTCCCCGGGTTGCGGCGATGCTCCCCCCCGGAAAGGCATAGGCATTCACATACGTCGCGTTCACACCACGGAAAGAATAGGGCATATGGGGACGATGGGTCCGGGCGGCTATGTTTTTACCGGTTTGATTGATATAATTATTTAGGGATGTATCTTGCAGCGGGCCGTAATCCGAGGAAAATTGATGGGGGGAATTTTGTTTGTCGATCTTGATTTCCTGCGCTTCCGATACCATCATGAATTGAGGTTTGCCGGTAACCGGGTTTGCTGCACACCCGACCATAAAACCTGCCGCAGACAGTGAAGAAATCCATAAAAATTCTCGGCGGGTTATGCCGTATTCGGTTTTGCTTTGTATGGGTCTGTTCTGCATGTCCACCTCTTTTGGATGAATGTAATCTACCGGATACCCTTTTCTTTTTTAATCACTTCATAAGCTTCCTGAATTTCCCTGAACTTGTCATTGGCGAATTTTGTAAACTCTTCGGGAAGGCCCTTTGATGCAATCTTGTCAGGATGATAATCAGACACAAGCTTTCGGTAATGTTTCTTTATATCCTCATCCGAATCGTTTCTATCGCACCCAAGAATCGAATAATATCTGTCAAACTCCTTGATATATTTTGATTTAAGTTTCCTGTATTTTTCATCATTGAAATTAAATATCCTCACAGCGGACAGGATAAGCTTTTCTTCGCCGGGGTTCAGGGTACCGTCAGCTACAGATACTCTGAGTAATATATCTATCATAAGGTCAAGCATTTGGTACTGAGATCGAAATTGGCTGTAAAACTGGCCGGCAAACGCATTAAAATTATCCGGAGAATCAATGGCAGTATGAAAAATGTTTGTGGCCAGTTTTTTGCTTTCAGGGTTTAGGTTCAAATCGTATACCATAAAATTTTCAACGGCATTGATTTCTTCTTTTGATACCCGACCGTCCACCTTGGCAAGCTTTGCGAGCATGGAAAACGCTGCAACGAAAAAGGTAAACTGAGCTTCTTCACCGGCTGAAAGACGTGCCCGTTCGGTTGTGTGGTAGGTCTGACCGCCGGTATCAAACGCATGTCCGAGCGCAGCACCGGCAATTGCACCCAAAGGGCCGGCCATAGCGAATCCTATTGTTCCTCCAATTATTTTTCCAAACAAACCCATAAACATCTCCTTATGTTTGTCATAAAGATCTACTACTTAAAAAAGTCTTACATCATCGTTATTATTTGAGTATTTAATTTTGTTCACAATTTTTAATAATTTTTTGGCAGAATCGATCCCGTATCGCGACAGTTTCAAGGTTTCGAATTGAAAGATTTGAGCAGTAAAAAAAGCATCAGCAAAAGCATTGTGCCGGTAATAATCGTTAAGCTCGTAAAGATTCATCAATCCCTCAATGGTAAGGTCCAATTCTGGATCGTTAGTTTTTTTTGCCAACCATTTTTCAATCAAAACAATATCTATAATATTTTTTTTAAATTTTATTCCGATTTTTTTAAAACTTTTTTTTAAAAACCTATAGTCAAATTCAACCGAATGACCGACGATGATACCATCTAAGGCTTCGAGAATTTGATGAGCCACTTCTTTAAAAGATGGAGCATTTTTAAGATCGTCTACGCTTATTCCGTGATATTTCATTGATTCGATGTTATATTTCTCAGGCTTAATCAGGGTATAATAAGCGTTATTGACCAGAATCTTTAATTCCTGAACCGGCACACAGGCAAAGGCAATCATTTCATCGGTTTTGGTATTAAGTCCTGTGGTTTCAAGGTCAATAACACAAAATTTAGTATCTTTTAAATCCATGCTAAAATCTTATCCAAAAGCTCTTTTTATCTATAGGTATGTAAATACGATAACGTTCTTTTGACATTATATTTTTTCATCAATAGTTTTTGGAATGAGGAAACAATTTTCAGGGTTTCTTTTAATATGAGCAAATCTATTTTGCGGAGCTGTTTAACACTAATCAAATTATTTTCTTTGGATTGATTCAATACCGCTATTGATTGATTCTTAAGTCTTAAATTTTGAAGAAACCCATATGATTCAAGGAGGTCATGGCACATTTCATTGCTGATCACTCCGGTATCATTCAGCATCTCTAACCTTTCTTTGGTATTTGTAATTTCAAAGAGGTTATTATCTACGGCCAACACCCTTATCCCGTTAACAATGGGATAAATTCCATATGTTTTTAAATCCACTCCCTTATTAAGACCTCTGATTCCGAAAATTCCAACAGGTGGTTCAATGTGAATTGCATCATGCGCTAAGGCTTGTATAGCCTGATTCGTTACATTTGATCTCAGGGATTCAATAAGCTCTTTGTATATATTTTCGTTACCAAAAACAGGTCTCATGTCCAGAAAAATAGAAAGATATCTGGCATTATTGGCGGTGGGGTTGTTGAACCAGTTTTTAAAATAATTTTTCCATGACAACAGGTCCTTGTTCCATTTTTTATTGGAGGCCATATAATCCCCGGGGCATTCCGGGATACCTACCTTTGCCAACGCTTTATTGACGTTATCGGCAAATTTTATTGATTGCTTCTTGATATAGATCAATGCATTATCCTGATCCGTTGCCAGGACTTGTTCTTTTCTTCCCAAACTTCCCATATGAATCCAGACAAAATCATCCGTTAACAATGTTTTTTCTACAGTTTCAATAACCTTTGTAATAATCGTATCATTGACCGTACACAGCATTTTGCTTAAATCAAAAAAATTAGATCCTGATAGAACAATTTTTGCAACTGATAATTTTATGCTGTTAAAAATAATCTGCAATTCTTTTGTTGATTCCGCTTTAATAATTTTCCTGAAAAGAGTGATGATCGAAGAAGACGGTTCAAGCTGAATGCGGATGTCCTTCCCGGTAATCACACCAAAAACTTGTGCTTTTTTTGTTAAAACAATGTGATCTACGCCTTCATCGATCATTTTACTGAGTGCATCGAAAATGGTTGTTTTCGTGTTTATGGTTTTTACCGGAGATGACATATAGTTGGATATGGGATCTAATTTATCACCGTGTATAATAACTTTCCGAAGGTCTTTGTCGGTAAAAATGCCAACCGGTCTCATTTGGTTGTCTACGACAACGATAGAGCTTACAGAGTTTTTAACCATTTCAGCAGCAGCATTTTTTACGGTGATGTCGGGACCGGAGACAACAGGTTTTTTATAGATAATTTTTTCAATGTCTAAAACAAAAGTTGCTTCTTCAAAAAACTTTTTTTCAGAGGCTATTTTTTTAAAAGAGTGGAATCTTCTTTTTATAAATGTGCTGAAAA
Source organism: Deltaproteobacteria bacterium (assembly GCA_019310125.1). Taxonomy (GTDB): domain Bacteria; phylum Desulfobacterota; class Desulfobacteria; order Desulfobacterales; family UBA11574; genus S5133MH16. The sequence goes on from JAFDEW010000011.1 coordinate 18,386, forward strand.
AGGATGAAAATCGTATATTTTTATTAAAAACTTCTTTAAAGTTTTCCGAATAAATTAAATAGCAAACCGTATTTTCAAGAGCTGTAGCATCTAAAAGATAAGGGAAATCGCGTACTGAAATAATACCAAATATTTCACCTTTTGAGATATAATCAACGGCAATTTCATCATCAAAAAGACCTACAAGTCCTGAAAATATAATATAAACATATTTTCGAGGATCTCCCTTTTTAAATATGGTCTTGTTTTTTTGAAACAATTTTACTTCAAGGCTGGATATTAATATGTCCAACTCATCTTTGGATAGAAATGAGAACGGTCTGATTTTTTTAATAAATTCTTTTGGCGGAATCATAAACTTTTTTCTCCTGAAGCGCCAAGAGACCAACATAGAGAAACGTTAAAAACGATGGTCCCAATTCCTCGGTCAGCCTGTTAACCAAGCTTAGATATATATGAACTTCCTTGGTATGGCAAGCCCAAGGGGTCGCTTAAAATAATTTTTCAATGTGATTTGGCGGAGTAGAAGTTGAGGTTGACCCATGCGGGTTGGCAGGTACGGCTAAGCTCAAATAGGTGTCGTTTTCTTGGAACATAAGCTTTTTGTTGACCATCATCTTTAAAAAAGCCTCGATTTTGTCTGTACCTACCGACGGGAACCGGGCAAGGATTCTTTTTAACGACCGGTGCTGCATGCAAAAAAGATAGATTTCCCGGGAGGTTCCCTCCAGGCGGTGTGTCAGGGGTTGGCCGTTGAGTCTTCTCTGGCGTATGATCATAAAACTTCTGCCGTCACGAAAGCTTAAGATGTTCTCATGCCTTGGACCTTTATGGAGTTCGTCATAAGACTTTTTCCAGGCGTTCAACTTTTTTTCGACCGGCAGCCAGAGTTTTCTCTGAAGTCCCAGGTCCCCTCGATAGGACTGAATGGTAAAGCGCATGGCTTTAAAAACGTCCGGTGGAAATATATGCGCATAATTGGGGTGGTTGAAAACAGATTTAAGCCCGAAGGTTTCAGGGTGTTGCCATACAAGGCTCCCCAGCCCGAGCCAGAAGTGAACCCTCTTTAACGGACGAAAGCACAGAACAAAATCCAGGTTCCGAAGCGTTTCGTCCACATCCTTCTGGTCGCTATCCGGAAAATGGAGTATGAGATTCGATGAATTTGCAATGCCCGTCATTTCGCAATATTTCATGATTTCAATATTCTGGATGGTCGTGGTTCCCTTGTTGAGTTTCTTAAGGAGCCGTGTGCTTAAAGCCTCTATACCGATCTGGACTTCTTGCATTCCCGCGGCCTGCATGGCTTTCAGTACGGATTCCGGAGTGGTGGCCCTGATTTCTCCGAACAGTCGAAAATCCTTTCCCAGCCTTGCGATGCGATTAAAAATATCCCGGGATGTTTTCAACGGCAGAAGATTGTCCGTAAAGGATAGGGAGAGTGTTTTGTATTTCGTGGTCAGATAATCAATCTCCGAAACCACCTGTGCCGGGTTTTTTGATCGGTAGCCGTCCCACTGGAGATTTAGATTGCAAAAGGCACAACCCGAGGATCTGCCGTCTTTTTGTTTGCGCCGCCACCAGCACCCTCTTGAAATTTCCATGGGAAGTGTCGGAAAGAAAATTTTCTCCGGTCCGAATGATTGCAGCAATTCAAAGTAGTCGTCGTAATCCGGAGGAACAAGATCGGATAACGAATTCATTTGATGAAACGCAGTCGGTATTTTTTTTTCAGCGGATTCTGCTGTGATAATCCCCTTAACCGGGGGCATTTTTTTACATTGCGGATCGTTAAGATAAGCAATCAATCGGCTCAGAGGAACCTCGCCTTCACCGTTGATCGCAACATCAATTTCCGGAAAAATTTTAAACAAATTCCGTGTTGCATCTGCGGTGAACATGGACCCGCCCACAACAATAAAAAGATTCGGGAATTGCTTTTTAATCTGCCTGATGAAATAGAGTGACGCAGTTAACTGGCAAAGACATATGGAAAAACCCGCCAAGCCATATCCTCCCCAGTCAATGGTATGTATAAAGGTCTCTGAAACCTTTTGAATCTGTTTGGTTAGGGTTTCAAAAGAAATTTCCCGCAACACAGATTTCCCGGCAACATGCTTATAAAAGATTTTTTCTATATGCTTTTGGCGTTCCGGATATAACAGGGCGGCGTAAATGGTTTCCGCAAGCCATGTCCGCTCGGAAATTGCTCGATAGCGTCCGTATCCGATGGTCTTGGCGACTTTTAAATAAAAGTGATGCGCATCCACCTTCAGATCAGGAAACTTTTTTTTTAGGTAGGATTTCAGCGTGCCGATCTGAATTGAGGGACGGCTGTAAAGGGGCCAGGGTGCGGAGATGAGAATTATTTTTTCCAATGGAGCTGTATGTTTGAATTTCATGTGAATAAACCCAACCCAGACATCAAGTATCAACTAAATTCCAAATTCCAATATTCAACACGCGGCGCAAGCGCCTGCGCTGCGAGTGACCAAAGCCTGTTTAGAATTTTGAATTTCGGTTATTGTGATTTGCCTGCCCTGTTAAATAAATCGTAGATTTAATGCGAAGCATTATTTAACAGGGTAAATGATTTGCGATTTGTTATTTGTTTTTTCCCGGTTTATCCGGCGATCATGATGTCGTGTGCTTTTGATCCGCAATTTAAAACAAGGTCAAGTGCGGACAGATTGGGAATAAAACTCCCCCAGAGTTGAGGATAGACCGGTGAAGGGGGTTTAACGTCAGTTAGCCGAATCCCCGCTTTTTTGAACCTGTCTGCATCAAGGTGCTTTCCGGCAGCGCTCTGGACCAAAAACTGCGATGCCCCGAATTTTCTGCAAATTTCTACGAGAAGCTGGTCTCCTTTTGCCTTTATATCAAGTTCGGACAATAATGTGATCTTTGTGTCAATCTGAAGATGTTTCATCAAATAACGGATGATCTTAAGATTAAAATCGATAAGTTTTTCGAATTTTGTTGAAAAAAGCGCTTCTAAAAAACTTAGATGGTCCTTAACATACGGAGCTTTTGCATAAGCATTTCTCAAGCTTTCCAAATGTTTTTTTGCCCACCGACCGTCGTGGCATATCCTGACCGTGTTGATTTTTTGCAGGCCCAAACCTTTCTTTTTTACAGGTAATGTCATCCATAGGCTTCCCTGATGATTTTTAAATCTGTTTCGAGTGGTCCAGGTGGTTCCTCTGGGGAACTGAACGTTATCCAAAATTACAAAAACATCAGAACGATAGGCCTTGTAAAAAAAGCCGGTATACGGAAAAAAATAAGGCTGACTTGCAGATACAATCATTTTTTCAGTTGACTTTTTTCAATATTATGGCTCAACTAATCGAAAATTTGAGACCGTTTTCAGAAACACGAGGGAATTTTTAATGGATATTGAAGATATTTACAATCTAATTCCGGACTTTCAATGTGCCGATGGCTGTCGTGAATGCTGTAAAAACTTTGGCGTGCCTTCCAGAACTAAAGTTGAGGATGAACGGGTTAAAGCGTTTCTTCAAAAAAACTCAATGAAACCCGGAATGGCTCATGGAAACACCTGCCCCTATGTAAATGAAACCGGTTGTTCTATCTATCCTGTCCGGCCGTTGATCTGTCGCCTGTACGGAACCTCCCCGAATTATCGATGCATAATGAAAGTTGCGCCGCTCAGGCTTTTGCATGAAGATGAAGAAGCGGAAATCTTCCATTTATATCGCACCCATTTTTTCTAAATCGTGACGGTCTCGTAAAAAGTCCAACTTCTGCGTTGTGCTGCATTTCGCAATCATTCAACGTACGAAAAGTACGCCTCATGATTACAAAATTTGCACGCCTTGAATTTGAACTTTT
>JAFDEW010000135.1 GCA_019310125.1 Deltaproteobacteria bacterium
GCCACAGTTGTCGGTGATTATGCGGGCAAAAATGATATAATTATGTCTAAAATAGAAAGCATGGTTAATAGCGCCCATGTTGTAAAAAAAGAATATTTTTCAGACGGAACCGTAAAAGTTACAATGGAAATGAAGTTAAGAGGCGGATTTGCCCAGCTTGTTCTTCCAGCGGAAATCAAACCGTTGGAGTCCATCAGAACCATGGCCCCTGTTCACATATCACCCTCTGTTTTTACCGGATTGGTTATTGATACCCGGGGCCTTGGAATAACGCCCGTCATGGTCCCAAAAATACTTGACGAAGACGCACGTGAAGTTTATGGATCAGCCTTCGTCAGCCGTGAATATGCCGTACAGAAGGGTATGAGTGGGTATTCAAAGGACCTTGCGGCAGCTCAGAGTAATCAGAGGGTTGCAGACAATCCTTTGACGGTAAAAGGGTTGAGGACAGAAGGTGTCAAACATTCCAACGTTGTCATCAGCAACACAGATGCTCACAGGCTTCGAAGTGCTTCCGAAAATCTTTCATTTATGAGAAAATGCCGAGTCATCATTGTGATTGAGTAAAAAGATGACCCAACAAAACTCGGCTTTTATTTTGCCCTGAAAAGCCTGGTCCTTCCCCGCGAAGCGGGATCTTCGATGGGCCAAGCCTGTCCCGCATTGCGGGAGCCAGAGTTCTCCGGCTCTGCCTTGGAGTTTTGTGTCTAAAATCACAAATTCCAAGCACCAAATCTCAAATAAATCTCAAATTCCAATATTCAACACGCGGCGCAAGCGCCTGCGTTGCGCGTGACCAAAACCTTCCAGGACGAGACATTGTTTGGATTTTCGAATTTCGGTCATTGGAAATTGTTTGATATTTGTAATTTGATATTTGGGATTTCAATAAGTTAATGAACTGCCAACAAAGCAAATCCCCTCTGGGGCGAACCAAAGACTGGTCCTTAATTCGCTACGTTCCCATACTCCACGATGCCAGGTATTTTTTCTGTTCAGCGGTGAGGTTGTCAATTTTAACCTTCATGGAAGCCAGCTTTTCTTTGGCGATGGCCTTGTCTATTTCCTCGGGCACCGGATAGACATCCTTTTCAAGTTTCTTTTTACTTTTTACCATATATTCGACACTTAACGCCTGATTGGCAAAACTCATATCCATAACACTTGACGGATGTCCTTCGGCGGCCGCAAGATTTATCAGCCTTCCATCACCTAACACATTAATCCGCTTGCCGTTTTTCAGCATATATTCTTCAACAAAAGGCCTTATTATCCTCTGGGTTTTTGCTATGCTTTTGAGACCCTCGAGATCGAGTTCAACATTAAAATGACCGGAATTGGCCACAATAGCGCCGTCTTTCATGAGCTCGAAATGTTCTTTGCGTATCACATTGATGTTCCCGGTAACCGTACAGAAAAAATTACCGATCCTTGCCGCCTCGCGGATGGGCATTACCGTAAATCCGTCCATGACCGCTTCAAGAGCGGTTGTGGGATCGACTTCGGTGACAATAACATTTCCTCCCATACCGCATGCTCTCATTGCAAGACCCTTGCCACACCATCCATAACCGCAGACCACAAAATTGGACCCTGCAATCAGACGGTTTGTGGCCCGAATCATGCCGTCCAAAGTGCTTTGACCCGTACCGTAACGATTATCAAAAAAATGTTTGGTCCGGGCGTCATTTACAGCGATGATCGGGTATTGCAGGACTCCGTCTGCCGCCATACTTCTGAGTCGAATGATTCCGGTGGTGGTTTCCTCCGTACCCCCGTTGACGCCCTCAATGAGTTCCTGGCGTTCCGAATGGATTGTGGAAACCAGGTCGGCGCCGTCATCCATGGTGTAATGAGGTTTGATGTCTATGGCTGAATGGATATGCTTGTAATATGTTTTGTTGTCTTCACCTTTAATGGCAAAAACAGAAATTTTGTCATGCTTTACAAGGGACGCCGCCACATCATCCTGTGTGCTCAGCGGGTTGGAGGCGCAAAGCGTCAGTCTGGCGCCGCCGGCTTTTAATGTCTGCATCAAAGAGGCGGTCTCGGTGGTAACATGAAGACAGGCTGCGATGCGTTTGCCTTTTAGGGGTTTTTCCTTTGCAAACCTTTTCTTTATATTGTTTAGGACCGGCATGCTCTGATTGGCCCATTCGATCCGCAACAGACCTTCTTTTGCCAGTTTTACATCTTTAATATCATATTCCATGGATTATTCATCTCCTTTTAGGATTCCGTTAAACAGTTAAGTGGTGAACTGGTTGAAAATTTGCTTATTTCTGTCTTTCTTCTTTTTAATCATCAATTTTCAATCGACAATCTTCAATTCCTAAAGCCCTGCTTTTTCCCTGATAACATCCACCATATTGGTTTTTTCCCATGTGAATTCAGGTTCATTCCGGCCAAAGTGCCCATAAGCTGAGGTTTTACGATAGATTGGCCGCAGCAAGTCCAGATATTCAATAATTGCTGCGGGTCTTAAGTCAAAAACTTCTCTGATAATTTCTTTTACCCGATGTTTGGGGATTACACCGGTTCCCATAAGATCTACCATCACGGAAACCGGTTCTGCCACACCAATGGCATAGGCGATTTGCAATTCACATTTTTTTGCAAGGCCGGCGGCAACAATATTTTTTGCGATATGTCTGCCCATGTATGAAGCGCTTCGATCGACCTTGGAAGGATCTTTCCCTGAAAAACATCCGCCGCCGTGACTCCCCTGGCCTCCGTAGGTATCAACAATGATCTTTCGCCCCGTAACCCCGCAGTCTCCCATGGGGCCGCCAATCACAAACTTGCCGGTGGCATTTATAAAGTATCGGGTGTCACCATCCGTTAGCTCCCTGGGGATTACCTTTTTTATAACCTCTTCTACGATCGCTTCTTTCAACTCATCGTAAGTAATATGCGGTTTGTGCTGGGCGGCAATAACAACGGTATCCACCCGTTTCGGAGTACCGTTTTCATATTCGATGGTCACCTGGGATTTGCCGTCAGGCCTTAAGAAATCAAGGGCTCCGTTTTTTCGAACCGTGGCAAGACGCTGGCATAATTTATGGGCATACATAATCGACATGGGCATCAATTCAGGCGTCTCATCCGTGGCAAAGCCAAACATAAGCCCCTGATCTCCAGCGCCCTGGTCTTTGAAAAGTCCTTGACCGACGTTAACCCCTTGAGCGATATCCGGAGATTGGTGATCAATACTGGTAATAACCGAGCAGGTCTGCCAGTCAAACCCCATCTGGGATGAATGGTATCCGATTTCACGGATTGTATTTCTTACAATATCAGGCAGATCTACATAACAACCGGTTGTAATTTCACCGGCGATAAAAGCCAGGCCGGTGGTTACGAGCGTTTCACAGGCAACCCTGCAGGCTTTGTCTTGTTCGATAATTGCGTCGAGAATGGAATCCGATATGGCATCTGCAACCTTGTCAGGATGACCTTCGGTCACCGATTCGGAGGTAAAAAAGAATTGTTCGTTACTCATAAAGCATCTCCTTGGTCTTCTTTTATTTTAAATTCTATTCGCTATTGATTCAGCATCATATTGTCAATCAGGCGGGCTTTTCCGACTTTGACAGCCAGAGCCATCACTACCGGCCTGTCAATGGCTTTGATATCCACAAGCGTTTCAGGGTCGCAGATGGCAATATAATCTATATCCGTCTCAGGATATGACTGTATCAGCTCTGTTGCCGCGTCAGTAATCGTCGCCGCATCTCGTATTCCACTGTTAATAAGCGCCTTTGCCTTGTGCAATGATTTGTACAGGCAAAGGGCGCTAATCCGCTGTTCGGCGGTAAGATAATTATTGCGCGAACTCATGGCCAACCCGTCCGGCTCCCTTACCGTAGAAACACCGATTATTTCTATGCCGAAATCGAGATCGCAAACCATCTGACGAATGACAACAAGCTGCTGGTAGTCCTTCAGGCCGAAAACGGCCACATGCGGTTTAACCGTGTTGAACAGCTTGGCAACAACGGTTGCAACACCTCTGAAGTGTATGGGTCTACTAGCGCCGCAAAGGTAATTCGGCAGGTTTTCCAGCGTAACATAGGTCTGAAATTGTTTGCCGTAAATTTCCTTTGCATCAGGGGTAAATACCGCATTCACCCCCTGTTTTTGCAGCAGCTCCAAATCTCTTTCAAGATTCTTAGGATAAGACTCCAAGTCCTCTCCGGGGCCGAACTGTGTGGGGTTGATAAAAATGCTCACGACCATATCATCTCCATATTTCCGGCCTTCTTGAATCAAAGACAGATGACCCTCATGGAGAAATCCCATGGTAGGAATGAAGACAATGGTTTTAAACTGACGGCGCATCCGGTCGGATCGCGCGCGCATCATTTTGGTTGTCGTAATTATTTCGATAGCATAACCCTCACTATATTGTGTTGTCCAAATTTCCGTATAAAAAGAAGAAATTAAAACAACTTTAATGAAATGTCAACCTGTACACTCATAACACTCCCTATATGTTGCATAAAATCATTATATTTATACAATAAAGAGTTAAAACAGGCCCCAAATTTTGTTTTTTTATTAGGAGCAAATTCATTTTACAGGATTTGCCCTTAGATTTTTTCTTTATTTACAGTTTGTCTCCGATTTTGGTGTTATGAGCATCAGCCGGTCTACCATAGATTTGTGTCAGGAAAATTCAGATTGTCGACAAAATACCGGTTAAAGTCAAGATGAGTGGACAGCTCAACATGTTCTATGGATTTAGACAGTTCATTGGCCATTTGCCAGTAAGGCCTGGATAAGAGGACCATCACGGCGCCTTTGCTGGCAGCGTTGCCAAGGGACTTGATCTTGTCCGGGTCAACCGTGGGAAGCAGACCGATTCGCATGGCACTGTAAGGGTTAACAAAATTACCCAGCGCACCCGCCAGATAAATCTGGTCAAGATCCTGAATCCCGATACCCATTTTTTCCATAAGCGTCTGGATACCGGCCGCCACAGCCCCCTTTGCCAGCTGAAGTTCGCGTACGTCTTTCTGGGTAAGATATATCCGCCGGTTGACCGATGTCTCTTTTCTATACGCCACAACAAAGTCTTGCACTCCTGATTTGGTGACGATCCTCGAACTCAGATAATCATCAGCATCTTCCCCTGGCTGCAAGATCAATCCTTGGGAATCGATAATGCCGCAATGCAGAAGCACGGCCATCAGGTCTACCAGTCCGCTTCCGCAAATCCCTTTTGGTAAAATGTTGCCGATAACCTGATAACGAAGCCTATCTTCATGAAAATTGACGCCTTCAATAGCACCGCTTTTGGCGATCATTCCCTGGGAAATTTGCGCACCTTCCAGGGCCGGACCGGCCGCTGCTGAGCAGGTCAATAGCTTTTGCCGGTTGCCTAAGAAAATTTCTCCATTGGTTCCAAGGTCAAGGCCGAGAATCATTTTATCATCCTGTTCTGCGGCAGAGGATGCGAGGATAGTGCTGATCATATCGCCGCCGATATAGCCCGATTTGCTCGGCATTACATACAACACAGCTTCCGGATGCAGTCTTAGTCCCGCATCTTTTGCACTGAGAATCAATCCATCGGTTAAAACAGGAGAAAAGGGCGCACATGCGATTCCCAGGGGATTCAAATTAAGAAAAATGTGTTGCATGGTCGTGTTTCCGGCGGCAACGGCAATAAAGACATCGTCAGGAGTAAGCCCTTCCACCTCTAAAAGGCGTTGGGTAATGGAGTTCAAATCCTTAACGATAAGATCGGTAAGCTTGAAAAGGCCTTTTGGATTATCATTAATGTACTGCAAACGGCTAATGACGTTTGATCCGTATTTACTTTGGCTGTTGAGCCTGGAGATCGCTGCCACCTCGCTCCCGTTCAGTAGATTGACGAGTTTTCCCACCAGCGTGCTGGTTCCCAGATCAAAAACAAGTCCGAAAACCCGTCCGGCTTGTTTCCGATGTTGCCATGCCATTAAATAGTTTTCGTGAAGTACGGCCGTTCCGTGGTTCTCCGTTTTTTTTAACATTTGGGGCAAAAAACGGAGACAGTGAAGGGATGCTTTCAGGCCGCTGTATTCCGAACCCATGCCGACTTTGACGCGGTCCAGATCGGACATTCCCTCATGGCCGATTTCAGGCGGCAGGTCAACCGGTCGTTTGTTTATAAGCGAATCAATATCAACCGTGGGTCTGTGGCCGGTTTTAAGTATCTGGTGAAGGATCGGCTCATCATCCGATTCCCCGGTATGGACAACAAGGTCCTTTCTGATTTTGACCCGACAGGCAAGACGAACACCGTTTTTCAGCTCCTCCGGATCGAGAAGCTCTTTTTCTTCCGAAACAGGGGGTCTTACCGAAGAAATCACTCGTATTTTACACTTCCCGCATTTGCCCAGCCCCCCGCAATCACTTTCCAGTTCCACATCGGTCTTTTTCAGGGCCTCCCATATGGTGGTTCCTTTACGCAGTTTGAGCCACAGATCATCGGGAAGCACATTTAACATGACATATTTAGTTTTTTGTTTTTTCTGGGGCAAAAATCCCGTAGAACTGCTTCTTTTTTTTGAGGGTTTTTTATTTTTTTTCGGTTTTTTCATGTGTTCTAATCCTACCCGGAAGCCGATCAAGGACGATCTGATTGATCTGGTGCAATACCCGGGTGTATCAAATGAATGAGTCTTTTTTCCAAATGCGTATAATCGGCGTCTATTATCTCTAGAGACAGATTTAAAAATCCGGCCAGTTTACCGGCTTCGGCCTCTAAATCCGGATCAGACGGTTGTCTCACATACATCACTTTTTTATAGTGCTTGAAAAAAGACTTTCGAATTTCACTGTCGTAAAGTTCCAGAGGTTCGAGACAGTATTCCCTGAAGTTGACAATAAGCTCTTTTTCCAAAAAATAGGTGCCGGCCGTTTCTGCCAGGATCTCTTCATAGAGATCGTTTCCGAGAAGCATTTCATAACAATGAAGTCCGGAAACCTTATGCGCGCAATATTGGGTACAGATCTCTTCAATACCTGGCACACAGTATCCATA
>JAFDEW010000479.1 GCA_019310125.1 Deltaproteobacteria bacterium
AAGTGAAATTTGAGTAAATAGAAGATATATTATACTTAGAAATTTTGTATTCGTTCACGGAGTAGTTGAATTAGTGAAAATTCCAAATATCAAATCACAAAAAACAAACAAATCACAATGACCAAAATTCAAAACCCCCAAACAAAAAAACAATCGCTTTTGAACCGGTTTGGAATTTGGAGTTTGAGATTTGTTTGAGATTTGGTGCTTGAGATTTGGGATTTATTTGGAATTTGGTATTTGGAATTTGGGATTTATTTGATCTTTGGCGCTTGGAGTTTGTGATTACAAAAAATACGTGAACGGTTACGGAATGTTACGCGGGTTATGAAATTTTATCCGTAGAATCACACAGATCATAAAGGGGACATGGGGCGCATTCGGGCTTTCTTGCCCTGCAAACAGATCTTCCAAAATAAATAAGTTGTAAACAAAAGTCATTCCACTCATTTTTGGGAATGATTTTCATCAGATCAAACTCGATTTTTACGGGATCATGGTTTTCTGTGAGCCCCAGTCTTTTCGAAATCCTTGCCACATGGGTGTCCACAACAATTCCCGGAATACCAAAGGCAGCGCCAAGAACTACATTAGCGGTTTTGCGCCCTACCCCGGGAAGTTTAACCAGCTCATCCAAGGTTCGCGGCACTTCACCGTTGTATTTTTCTATAAGATATGCAGAGCATTTTCTGATGTTTTTTGTTTTGTTGCGAAAAAAACCAGTGGGTCGAATAAGTTTTTCAATAGTCTCAACGGATGCGTGGGCAAAAGCGTCGGGGGTTTTCAGTGTGTTGAACAAATCTTTTGTTACGCTGTTAACCTGTTTGTCCGTGCACTGAGCAGACAGTATGGTTGCCACGAGTAACTCAAAAGGGTTCCTGTAACGCAGCTGGGTTTTGACATTCGGAAATGTGGTTTTTAGTATGTTACGAATTATGGCAATCCGGGCTTTATTTTTTTTGGGTGTGGTTTTTTTTGACATTAGCGACGCTTTGCGAAATAATAACAGGTAATACATTTTTAACCGGTGAAACACTTTTTGTATTTATTTTTGAATTTTCCTTTATCATGAATTTATCTATAAATAAAGTACGCGCTTTGGGCCTTTGTTCGGGCGGCCTCGACAGTATATTGTCAGCGCTGATTTTACGAAAACAGGGGATCGTCGTTGAATGGGTAACTTTTGAAACACCGTTCTTTTCATCTGAAAAGGCTCGGCAGGCATCGAGTCTAACCGGAATACGGTTATGGGTCAGAAACATCACCCCGGTTTATCTAGAGATGTTGAAAAATCCTCACTGCGGTTATGGAAAGTACATGAACCCTTGCATGGACTGCCATGCTTTAATGTTCAGACTGGCCGGTACAATAATGAATGAAAACCAATTCAATTTTCTTTTCAGCGGCGAAGTTCTCGGCCAGCGCCCCATGTCCCAGAATAAGCAGTCTCTTCGTTATGTGGAGAAACAGTCCGGGTTTGATGGCTATATATTGCGCCCGTTAAGTGCAAAAAGGCTTCCCTTGACCATACCGGAAAAAAAGGGGCTGGTAAACAGGGATCTCTTGTTGGACATTTCGGGGAGATCGAGAAAATGCCAGATGGAACTCGCCCAAGAATTTGGAATTACGAGCTATCCTACTCCTGCGGGCGGCTGCTTGCTGACGGACAAAAGCTATTCGTCCCGGCTAAAGGACCTCTTTGATCACCAGGATTCCTATACTGAAGAAGAACTTCATCTTCTAAAGCATGGGCGACACCTTCGCCTGAGCAAAAACACTAAAATAATCATTGGGCGAACCCAGAAGGATAATGAAAAGATAATAAAATATTATAACCCGTCTGTAGATACCCTAATTAAAGTTAAAAATTTCCCGGGCCCCACGGTTCTTATGCCCCATGGCGGCGGCAAAGAAATTTTGATTCTGGCGGCCTCAATATGTGCAGGTTATAGTAAGGCCCCGGTCTCCACATCTGTGCAAGTTGGAGCCGTAACCCCCAAAGGAAATGAAATATTCAAAGTCATCGGCATCCCGCCATCCGATATCAGGCATTTTTTAATATAGCACTTAACCTGGATTTCTCACGACTCTGAGCAGTTCATTT
>JAFDEW010000136.1 GCA_019310125.1 Deltaproteobacteria bacterium
ACGCCGCCGGTTTTGAGATGATAATGAATAAATGCTATTTTCATTTTAAGAAATATAGGATAACTATATTTGAGTGTCAAAAGAATAATGAGGGTTCAGAGGTTCAGGGTTCAAGGGTTCAGAGGTGTCAGGTGTCAGGGTTCAGGTGTCAGGAAGTTTAGGCCACTTTTTTAACTACGAATAAACACGAATACCCACAAAAAAAACGTATCCATTCACAGTGTCGTTGAATTTATGGAAATTCCAAATAACAAATCCCAAATAACAAAAAAAATACAATAACCGAAATTCAAAATTCAAAACCGTATGATCTTGAAGCAAGACAGACGAATTAAAAAAGATATTTTCATCAATACTGAAAAAATCGGAATAGTTAAAATCATTGGAAATTTTGATTCTTGCCTGCCTTTGGCATGATGTTTTGAATTTGATGCTTGAGATTTGGGATTTATTTGTAATTTGTTACTTGGAATTTGGGATTTAATTGATCGTTGACGGTTTGAATTTGTGATTTCAAAAATTCCGTGAACGGTTACAAAAAATAATATATGTGTATTAGTGTCCATTTGCGGTTCAGGGAAAAGTGATAAATAACGAATGATGAATGACCCGGTGAAATGCGCTGCGCTGTCACTATGTGAATTTCACGGGACAAGTAAATGACCCCAGTCGAATAGTTCAGATGGCGTTGGAATTCAACGGGGCAACGGGCCTTGCCGTTGATGTGATGGAACCCGGTGAAGATTTAGATCAGAGAAAAAATATAAATAAAAACCGTTAACCGAAGCGACCTGTACAAATAGACAATTTTCAATATTAAATTTTCAATACTTTCATTTCGGCTTGTCCGGATTAGATCGTATCTTTTACAAGCATGGTCGCAGGGTCAAGAAACAATGCCGGTCCGGAATCCGCCGGTCCTCCCTTTAACGTTATCACATGGATTTTTTTCCCTTCGGGCCGGAGCTGGATCACAACGTCAAACAGGTCCGAGACATCCAACAGCGACGCCGGCATGCCGTCAGGGCCGTGTGTTTCATGACGATGGGTTTTCACGGAAAACCACACATGCAAGGAATGGTTTTGGGCAAGGCTCTTAAATTCGGAAAGGGATGTTCTTGCGCTTTCGTTAAAGTCGAATCCGTCGATCAGAACCATTTGGGGCGAAAAAATATTTTGTTCCTTAAGGTCGGTCAGCCGTTCCTCAAGTTTGGGCACACTAAACCGCTCAACTTTGAACGTCATAATGAACCGGTACGGCAATAAGTCTTCCCATAGCTTGCTTCTCTTTTTGGCATCGTATGATTGGGTTAGATGGCGGAAGACCTCCTTGTACCACAAACTGATTTTATTGACCGGGTCGTCAAGGCTGATATGAAGAACATATTTACCTTTTAAAAGTGTATGTAAGGCCAGCTGAACCAGCAGCGCAGTTTTACCGACTCCCGCACGTGCAAGAACAGCTCCAAAGCCTCCTTCAGGAAGGATATCTTCGGTTTTATCTCCGATAAACCTTAACGGGTTTTGGAGGACAAGTTCCTTTTTTATCATGATGATTTTCCTTTCTTTTGTGTTTCCGCCTTTTTGAGCAGCTCCTCGGCAATAGAGTTCGGCACCTGTTTATAAGAACTCAATTCCATGGTAAACTGGGCTTTGCCTTGTGTGGATGACCTTAAAACGGTTGAAAAGCCAAACATTTCGGCAAGGGGAATCCGGGCTTCAACAACGCACATAGGGCCTTCATCCTGAGAGCCGACAATTATTCCACGGCGTTGGTTTAAAAGCCCCATAACCGCACCTTGGAACTCGGATGGTGTTTCCACGACCACTTTCATGATCGGCTCATGAATCACCGGCCCGGCCTTGAAATACCCTTCACGAAAGGCTCCCCGGGCCGCTGCCATGAACGCCATCTCAGATGAATCCACCGCATGTGAGGCCCCATCATTGATTACCACTTTAATGCCGGTAACAGGGAATTCCATTTTCGGTCCTTTTTGCATGCATTGTCTGAATCCCTTTTCGCATGAAGCGATAAATTGGGTTGGAATACGGCCCCCCACGATTTTATTCTCAAAAATCAATTCGGTTGCGGTGACCGGTTCCATATACCCGGCTACGCGACCGTATTGGCCGGCGCCGCCGGTTTGTTTTTTATGAATATAGTCGAATTCACTTCTGCGAGTTATGGTTTCCCTGTAAGCCACACGCGGTTTACCGGTGGCAACCTCGGCGGTATATTCACGGCGCATTCGTTCCACATAGACCTCTAGGTGAAGTTCACCCATTCCTTCAATAATGGTCTCTTTGGTTTCATCGTCAACATAGGTTCTGAACGTGGGGTCCTCTTTGCTGAACCGGTTCAGGGCCTTGGACATATTTATCTGGGATGTGTTGTCTTTGGGCGCAATGGATAGGGAAATAACAGGTTCGGGCACAAACATGGATGTCATTGCCAGGTTGAGGCCGCGACTCAAAAACGTGTCTCCGGAAGCACAGTCAATTCCAAAAAGGGCTCCGATATATCCCGACGGAATGGTTTCAATGTCTTCCATCTGGTCTGCGTGCATGCGGACTAACCTGCCGACTTTGATTTTTTTCCCGTTTCGGACATTGATAATGGTATCGCCTTTGGAAAGAGACCCCTGATATACTCTGATGTAAGTGAGTTGACCATATTTTCCCTCTTCGAGTTTGAAGGCCAGGGCAACCAAGGGTTTGTCCGGCTCAGCGGACAGGATAATCGGCGTCTCGCCATTATCCATGTCAAGAGCTTCATTTTTTACATCATAAGGACAGGGGAGCAGTGTCGTGACAGCATCAAGGAGCGGCTGGACCCCTTTATTTTTATAAGCCGATCCCATAAAAACCGGTGTGAGTCGGCGCGACAGGGTTCCCGTTCGAACTGCCGAGAGGATCATGTCCTGGGTAACCTCTTGTTCTTCAAGAACAGCTTCCGTGAGTTGGTCCGAAAATATGGAAGCCGCATCGATAAGGTCTTCCCGCCGACGAAGGGCTTCCTCAAGAAGATCCTGCGGGATATCTTCAATTCGAACATCTTCTCCGTTTGCACCGTCAAAATACAAGGCTTTCATTGATACGAGATCCGCAACTCCTTCCAGATCCGCCTCAAGTCCGATGGGAATCTGAAGGGTTACCGCATTGTGCCCCAGTTTTTCTTTGAGCTGATCAATGACCCGAAAGGGATTGGCGCCGCTCCGGTCACATTTGTTGATAAAAGCGATACAGGGCACCTTATACCGTTTCATTTGCTGGTCAACAGTGATGGATTGGGACTGAACACCGCCCACAGCGCACAGAACCAGTATGGCGCCGTCCAGGACCCGTAAAGACCGCTCGACTTCTATGGTAAAATCAACATGTCCCGGGGTATCGATAATATTGATTTCATGGCCAAGCCATTCACAATAGGTTGCGGCTGAAGCAATCGTGATGCCCCGTTCTTTTTCAAGGTCCATGGAATCCATGGTTGCGCCGACACCGTCTTTGCCTTTTACATCATGGATGGCATGTATTCTTTTGGTGAAAAAAAGGATTCTTTCGGTGAGTGTGGTTTTTCCGGAGTCAATGTGTGCACTGATTCCTATATTTCTGACTTTGTTAATAGCATTTTTCATCGTATGGGTACTTTCTGTTTTTTTGAATTAAAAATCCCAGTTAATTTAAATGGCTACGGCATATGGGGGATTCTGAATTAATGCTTCCTCAGATAAATACGGTGCAACCCCAATTGAGCGAATACTCACAATTGTGAGTTACCTGTTATCTGTTATTCGCTAATAGAATATTGTTAACCCGATATTTTTGTATCTCTTCTGTAGACGATGTGTAATTTTATCTGTGGATCTTTCAGAACTGTTGACAGATAACGAATAACCGATAACGCCTAATCGGGTTTTGACTCGATTAGGGTGCAAGATAATTGCATAACTGTAATTGTCAAGGAATTCTTATCTCGGGACTCGTTTTTAATTTTATAAGACCAATTAAACACATTCCCAAGACAAGGATAAATCCGATTAGAGGACCAAGCCCTGTCTTCAATGCGATCCAACTCAGTCCCACCAGAGGCAACAGCCCCACGCGAACCATGGCGCGCAGGCCGGCATGTTCGGAGATGAAATCGGCGGCTTTGGGTGAAAAAGCGTAATAAAAATTTACTACGGTTTTACCAAGGCTGTTGGTAAGAAGAAAACGGTCACGAATTTCACGCAAAACCTTGACCTGAGGTGCCATGGGTGAGCCGTAAGCTGCCGTGGCGATAAAGCAGCCTCCGCCTCCGCTACCGCCACTGGTGGTAATTACGTTGCAGCTACTCACATTTAATCTTCCATGGCCATAAATATATTGATCTCCCATATCTATGGCTGAAGCGGTCAGACATCCCCATAACTGAGAGACGGAATAGTCTGGATATCTGTCCAGAATTAGTGCTGCGGCGCCGGCAACATGGGGGCTGGCTGCACTAGTGCCGAAAAAGCGGCCAAAAGTATAATTTAAAACCCAGTCCGGCCCGCAGATATCCGGCTTGATTCTGCCGTCGTTGGTCGGACCTCTGGAACTAAAGGTTTCCTGGGGACCTGTTGTCCAGTCAACATAGTCAATTGCACCCACAGCCATTGCGCCATCGGCATCCGCAGGGTTTGCAATGCTGCTTGATGCTACTGCCGGTGATAACTCATGGTATAAACTGTATACTTCAAACTGATGGTTTGAGGTGACGCTAGGTTTTTGATAGATTGAAAGATAGTATGAACCATTTGACGGTACGGTATAAGAAATCATTTCTGTGGGTTCTTGGCTACCTGATTGGAGAGTATTACTTACTGCAACCTGATTTAACGAGCTATTTAAAAGATACAAGTCATAGTCTTGATCTGTCGTATCCCAGTCATTCCATGTTAAATAGACTTCGATGGTTTGGCCTGAACTGGCAGTTATATTTATTGTTTCATCAGTCCCCGAAACATTGTGCCATCCATCACTATCAGAGTCTGTGAAAGTGGCCTCGTAATGCTGCTGGGCCTGGTTGCCGGCGGCATTCACCCACAGGATCCCATGATTATAGGCATGGTTTGCCGTACACACAGGGTAGTTGTTATAACACTCGCCGTCATAAAAATTAGTATTAAACGCTACTACAGAACTATTAATAATATCGATGCCATGGCTGATAGCATAGTCTTTGGCATCCCACAAATCTAACGTGTCGTCCACTTTTATCAAATAAAGATTAGCTCCCGGGGCCATGTCGTAAACGATTTCGGCGACCGCGGTTCCGTGTTCCTCTGTTTCTGAAGAAAAGCTGGCTGACACACAGCTTGCCCCGGTACAATCGACCTTTATCACCGTGTTTGGAAGGTCACCGTTTGATATGGCGGATGACAAATTGTCAAATCCCACATCTATTACCGCAACATTTATGCCGGAGCCGGTATATCCCGACGAATGATATGAGGAGGCCGATGTGAGATCCACCCCTTCACTTTCTACGGCCACCGGTATGAGCCTGTCCGGCAGCTTAATAAATGAGATCTCTTTTACCGTGTCGGCAATAGGGGTCAGCATAGGGATCGGCGCCGTGACTTTTGATACATTGCCGAAACGTTTAATGATCTCGCCACCAAAAGCCTGAAGTGACATTTCATCCATGGTTGTCCCGGGTTCATTCATCAAAAACACCGTGATCTTATCCGGATCTTTTATTTTTATATTCCTGCCCGTTGCGAACCGCCGGGCGGCCATGCCACCTTTTTCATATTCTATCTCAAGTTTTTTGAGACAACTGGCCATTTTGGGATGAACATTTTCTTTTGACGGGTTCATATCCAAGTTTTTGGCAAAGGCAGTATTGAAAAAGGAAAAATTAAGCACCAGAATTGTACTCAATATCATAAGGTCTTTTCTATACATATTTTTATTCTCAATCATTCAATAATTCCCTGACCCATCACCCGATACAGAGTTGCTTTTGCAATTTTAAATGCATATAATGCATTGTAATAATTGGTCATAGTTCTGGAGAGCAGGGTTTGTGCATCCAGCACATCGGTGGACGTGGCTACTTGTTGTTTGTAGCGTTCCTGGTTGATCCTGAAGTTTTCCTTTGCCTGTTCAATAGCCTTTTCAACGGTGATGATGGCCCGTTCCGCTTCTTGCGTTCTCAAATATGCTTTTTTTACCTCTTGTTGGATATTATCCAGAAGTTGGTCTTTTCGAAATTGTGACTGGGACAAACGGGATCTTTTTTCATTGGTTCCGTAATAGGTTCTGCCCCATTCGAAGAAATTCCATCTTGCCACAGCTAAAATATTCCAGCCACTTGGATCAAATATCCCTTCGCCGCCATCCACATCCCAGTCGGTTCCTTCTCTGAAATAATTGCCTTCCAGGTTAATCGTAGGATAATAATCTTTTTTTGCGAGTTGTAATTCCTTATCCGCTATTTCAACGTCTAAATCGGCTATCTTGATTTCCAAACGATTTTTATCCGCCTGTGTGAAGCAGTATTCAAGATCTTTATCAAAAGAAGAATAATCAAGCATGTCTTCTATTGCAACCGGGGTATTAACGGGTCTTCGGAGCAGGGTATTAAAATCCGCTTCGGCATTTTCCATGGTGTTTTTTGCCACGATGAGTTCCTGTTTTGCGTTGGCCAATTCAACCTGTGCCTGCAGTAGGTCATTTAACGGAGACATGCCCACCTGATAAAAATTTTCGGCCACATTTTTTTGGGCATCAATCTGGACAACGGTCTCTTCGGCGATTTTACGCAGCTTCTGTGCCTTGAGCAGCGTAAAATAGATAGTTTTCGCCTCTAAGATAATATCTTGACGCATAAGTTTTTCTTTAATTTCTGCAGCATTAAGACCGAGCTTTGCGATATCGTACTGTCTGAGTATGGAAAACCCGGCAAATAGGGGTTGGGTAACAGAGGTAACAAAGGAGTATTCCTTATCCGCAGAGGTTGCAAAGCAGTTTATTGTACTGATATTTTGTGCTGAATGTGGGTAAAAAACTGGTGAAGCGAGCTTTTTTTACGGCCAGGGCCGCCGCTGTTTCTTCTTTGGATAATTTCAGATCGAGATTAGCTTTGATTGCATTGTCGATGGTCTGTTTAAGGGTAAGAATATCAGGAGGTTCCTGGGCTCCGGAAAAAGCCGGAAAAACCAAAAGATAACCCATGATCATAGATAAGAATAATGTGGGGAAAAAAAATCGTCTCATAGTTTTAGACCTCCAGGTAATGATTAAGAATGCTTCTACTGACAAACCGGTAATATGCTTTAAGCGAGCCAGAGAATAAACTCGGTCAGGCAGGCTTTTTTGCGCTTAAAGATAGATTGTTATCGAATAAGAATTTTAAAATCAACAGTTTCTTGGATATCAGTTGTTTGAATAGGTTGTGAAAGAAAATGAAACGAAAAAATCAATAAGATAAATTTGTTAGCAATGGTTTTTCAGGGTTCCATGACGCTTAATCCTTTTTCTGTAACGTTTTGTAAGCGGGCGTTGCCGGAGAAGCACATAGGTTGCCCCGGCACCGCCATCACAGGATCTTGCGCTTGAAAAGGCGATGACCCACTTCCGCCAGGGTCCGCAGGTAAGCCATTGGACAACCCCGGTTTTTAAGACCGGCTTATCAGGCGAGGACAGGCCGCGGCCGTGTACAATCAAAACCGCCTTTTTACCGGTTGTTATGGAATCTTTTAAAAATATCTCAAAAGCATTCCGGGCATCTTCCACCCCGAGCCCGTGAAGATCGATATGCGCCTGTATTGAAAAATCTCCCCGGTGCAGTCGTTTTGTAATCTCAGGATGTACATTATATCCCCTGCCTTCGATATATTCGGGAGTGTCGGCAACAACAAAACCGGTTCCGAATTTCACGAGATTATTCAGCTTTAGCAAGGTTTCATGATCAAAATCATGATCCGGGCCGGCCGGCGGGCCGGAGATAGATCTGTGTTCTATCCGGTCTCCCCTGGGGATTGGTGCAACGTCCGCCATTTCCTTGAAAAAAAGTTCATTTTCAGAAGGTTCTTTGTCGAGCATATTTTCATCAGGTTTGGAAAGGTCCTGTTGGCTGTTGCAGGTTTTCAAAACTTGCTTTTTTGCATGGCCAACAGGGGCGGGCGCGGGTTTTAATGATTTTTTCTCAAGCAGTTCTTTGAGTTCTTTAAAGGGCTTGAAAGCTCCTGATGACTTGGAAGTTCTCATATAGTCGCTCCAAATTTGACAGTCTCGTAAAAAGTCCAACTTCTGCGTTGTGCTGCATTTCGCAATCATTCAACGTACGAAAAGTACGCCTCATGATTACAAAATTTGCACGCCTTGAATTTGAACTTTTTACGATGAATTTGAACTTTTTACGAAACCGTCTAAATCGGACTTTTTACGAGTTTATCAAATTTGATGTTGAGCGTTCGATGTTCGACGTTTATCTTTTTTGTGTTTGTTATTTCGAATTTCGGTCATTGGAAATTGCCTGCCCTGTTAAATAAATCGGAGATTTAATGCGAAGCATTATTTAACAGGGTGAATATTTTGTAATTTGACATTTGGGAATTCAATAAGTCAATGAACTGCCAACAAAGCAAATCCCCTGTGGGCCAGGATTTTTACAACTCGGGAAACCCTGCAGGGATCAGACAGGCAAAAACCAGGGGATCTTCACCGGCGTTTCTTATTTGGTGCTCTTCATTGCCGGGTATGAAAATAACATGGCCTTTGGTTACAGGTGTCCATTTGTTTTGGGATAATACTTCACCGTTGCCTGAATGAATGATGATCTCATGCTCCCATTCATGGGCATGCTTTGGGGTATAGCCACCTTCAGACAGTTCAAAAAACCGCATGCAAAAATTATTAGCCCCGTCAGACTTGCCGATGACCAAACGTCCCGTAACCCCTTTTACGGTATCAGCATCGAAACGCTTGGGTTCTGCTTCAGAATAGTGTATGATTTTCATTCTAGTCTCCTTGGTCGAAAATTTGATAATTGTATCAATAGGCACGTTTCAGGTCAACAAAAATGGAGAATGAGTCATTGGTTATGCAGATCGGCTCAACAAAGTGGAAGCATGTTATATATGACGGCGCCAAAGATCTTGACATTGAAATTGACCGGGGGAAAATAGATCAATTTGCAATCCATGCCTCTGAACTTTTGAAATGGTCCCAAAAGACCAACCTGACTGCTATTTCCGATCCTTTGGAAATTGCGGTAAAACATTTTCTGGATTCCATAGCACCGGCCCGGTTTATTTCTCCGAATACCTCTTTGCTCGACGTGGGATCGGGTGGCGGATTTCCCGGGATTCCCCTTAAGATCATGATACCGTCTTTATCTGTTACGCTTATTGATGCCTCCAGAAAAAAGGTCAGTTTTTTAAAACATGTGATCAGAAGGCTCGATCTTATCAATATTGAGGCGTGTCATGTCAGGGCTCAGGATCTATCCAAAGATTGCGGGGTTCATACTGCTTATGATGTTATTATAAGCCGGGCGTTATCTTCCATGGTCAATTTCGTTCAAATGTCGTTGCCTTTGCTTGCAACACATGGAGATATCATGGCCATGAAGGGAAAACTAACTGATAAGGAAATTGAATCCGCGCGATCACTGATAGAGAAACCGCGTGATATACAGGAAAACCGCATGAGCAGTTTTAACATGGTAGTGAAAAAATATAGACTTCCGTATCTAAACTCCCAACGATCTCTTGTGATTATAAAGAACGTTCCCTAAATAAAATAGGCAGTTAGCTATGTCATATCGACAATTTGTTGTCGATGTTTGTAATATTTTGCATTTATTGATTTATAGTGAGCTAAAGTTTGAAGTGAACTAAAGTGAGCTAAAGTTAAGGAAAGCGCCACAGGCGCAACACATTTAATATTTAAATTGATAGAATTCCTACAAGGCATTTTTCCGGGTTATCCGGATTAGGCAGGGCAAGCGCATTTGAATTTCAATACAGGGAGAACGCTCCACAACGGCGTATATCTCTTTCCAACCCACTGAAACTTGTGCTTAAGCACCCGTAAGCCCGAGCCGCGCCAGAGCTGTTAAGAACAATTGGTCGCTAAATTATGGCATTGATTTTTTAGGTCATAATTTTATTCGGCCCGGGCTAACGCGTGCTAACGCCCTTCAAACAGTCAGTCGGTTTTCAAGAGAAACACGCCGTCGTTACGCTATACCGAAATCAAATGTGTTTACTATGATTTTGGTTTTGATAAGTATGGACAATTATAAATCTTTTTGATATTGGTTTGGAACTTAGAATTTTTCAAGAAGTATCTGGAGCTTAAAAAAAACGCAAGAAAAAGGAGACGACTATGCCCAGTAATGACCCGAAGCAAACCATCGATTTCACCGTTGACCGGAATAATCTTTACCGTGAGGAATCCTTTACCGATGTCAAAGTCGCCGCCATAAGGCGACTCACACCTGTAAAACCCGATGGATCTGATGATGAAAGCCGAGATTCCCTTTTTATGGCACAGAGCCAGTTGATGTCGCCATCCGGACCGGTAGTGCTTCAGTCCATTCTTGATGCCGGGAATTTAGAGCAAGCCATGGAGAGATTTCCAAAAGCCATGCAAAAAGAATTGGACAGGGTAATGGCAGAAGAAAAGAAAAAGGAATAGGGGAGAGGGGTATGAAAGTTTTAATCTGTGGCAAAGGCGGCAGCGGAAAAAGTACCCTCTCGGCGCTTATCGCTATGGGTTTGAAAAATCGGGGGTATCGTGTGTTACTGGTGGATGCCGATGAATCCAATTATGGTCTCCACCGTTTGCTTGGCATTTCCCATCCTGTTTCATTAATGGACAGTCTGGGCGGTAAAAAGGGATTCAGAAAAATGACGGCGTCGGCATTCCCGCAGACGTTAGATGCCGTTCCTTTTAAGGAAAGGATACGCATCAATGACATTCCAGGGGACTGTATTTCTGAATCCAACGGAATCAAGCTGCTGGTTGTTGGAAAGATTCATCATTTTGGAGAAGGATGTGCCTGCCCCATGGGGGTTCTTTCAAAAATGGTTTTGTCAAAACTCGATTTTAGAGAAAATGAAATCGTTATCGTAGATACTTCTGCCGGCATTGAGCATTTTGGTCGCGGAGTGGATGGGGAATGCGATATGATCATC
>JAFDEW010000480.1 GCA_019310125.1 Deltaproteobacteria bacterium
CACATCTTCTTTGCAATGATTGACAATAAGCGCTTTTTGGCCGGCCGGCAAGTTCGCCAACAGATGGAGTAAAATTGGATGGCTGCCTTCAAAAGTTGAAGTTCCGGGCCACAGCGGCAAAAGTGTTTTATTCCCCTCATAGCCTGTCATTCTGCTGCCACGACCGGCCGCCATAATAATTGATGCAATTTCGGAATCGAATTGAGTTTTAGGTCGCATAGTTTCAGTCCTTGAAAGGTGATTATAAAATAATTATCATAATGCAGAAAGAAGGTCAAACCTAGAATGAGGCTGCCTTGGTATACGTACCCTGCACAAATTCAAGAAACATATCCTCTCTGAAACCTTTGACAAAAACCGGAACAGGCGCTCTGGTATGGCCCCTGGATCCATACCTCACACCGGGGCGCTTGGCCGGTTGCCGGGTAACAGCTTTTTGAAGCCGGTGAGCCAGGCGGCAGTTTGCAGGCTGGAAAATGAGATTTTTAAAACAAAGGATGGAAAGAGGGAAGCAGAAACAACAAAGGGTTATGGCATGAACCATAACCCTTTTGAAATTATTGGTGCCGAGGGACAGAATCGAACTGCCGACACGGGGATTTTCAGTCCCCTGCTCTACCGACTGAGCTACCTCGGCGTATTAAAATTGAGCTAATACTGCTATTAGAAGCACTGTTTTTTGTCAAGATTTATTTTGCCCCATATCTCCAAAAATATACTGCAACAAAACCGATGCTGCAAGGGTTGCGGTTTGGGCTCTCAAGATACGGGGTCCAAGTGCGGCGGTAACAAATCCCCGGTTTCTGGCACTTTCAATCTCCCGGGAGGTCAATCCCCCTTCCGGACCCAGCACGGCAAAAATAGTTTTAATTTGCCGGTCGGGTTTGGGCAATTGGGAATTGCCTGATTTAAACTCGTTTTCCCAAAAAACGATTTTAAAGTCGAAAGACGCTCCGAGATCCAGCATTTCTTCAAAGGATACGGTTTCACCGATTTCTATCATACGGCCGCGTTTGCACTGCTTAAGCGCTTCTTTTGCAATTTTTTTCCACCGTTGGGACCGCGCTGAAATTTGTTTTTTATCGGGTCTGGAAACGGATCGTTCGGCAAAAAAAGGGATCCATTTTGTTATTCCGAGTTCGGTAAGCTGCCGGACAAGACCGTCCATTTTCTTTTCTTTTAAAAACGCCTGGGCAATAACAATTTGGACCGGTGACTCGCCGGTTGAAGGAAAGCTGTCCGTTATGGATACATTTATACTTTCCGGAGAAAAAGCGATGATTTCAGCCCGGTATTCAAAACCTCTGCCGTCATAAAGGCCTATTTTATCGCCCGGTTTAAGCCGCAACACGGTTTTAATGTGCCGGGCATCAGAACCGGTAATAATAGATGTTGAACCGAAGATTTTTGATGGTTCGATAAAAAAATACCGCATACCCCCCTTTATAATTCAGCCGGGTATATTGTAAATCATTTTTTTGCCAAATCGATTGCCTTTCCATGTTAATCCAAATCAAAAGTGATGGCTTCGTAAAAAGTCCAACTTCTGCGTTGCGCTGCATTCCTCGTCACTGCAACGTACTATACGTACGTCTCATTCCTCGGAATTTGCGCGCCTTGAATTTGAAGCTTTTTACTTTGCCATCAAAATCTGACTTTTTACGAGACCGTCAAAAATCAAATATCGAAACCTAGGAGCATTGTCAATGATCAAATTTTATAAAACACCTCATAATTTCAATGGGTTTGGATATATATCGTCTGTTTGACCGTGACAGAGCTTTTATTTAAAGTAGGATGCAACAGGATAATTGGGATCGGTCAGGTAATAATCCACTCCCCAACACTTTACAAAACTTATTATCAAATCCGTCATGGCGCAGGGTGTGGCGATAGCCTCGTTGATTTCACAATAAACATTACTTTTTGGGCTTGCATAAAACATGGTATATTAATAATAAAGGCTATCAACTAACAACATAAAAACGTGATGGCTTCGTAAAAAGTCCAACTTCTGCGTTGCGCTGCATTCCTCGTCACTGCGACGTACTATAAGTACGTCTCATTCCTCGGAATTTGCGCGCCTTGAATTTGGAGCTTTTCGCGCCTTGAATTTGGAGCTTTTTACTTTGCCATCAAAATCTGACTTTTTACGAGATCGTCAAAACATAATATTTGAAAATCTATATATGATCATAAAATCGGCTGAATTTGTTAAAAGTGCTGTCAAACCATCCCAGTATCCTTCCGCGGTTTTGCCGGAGATTGCTTTTACAGGGCGTTCCAATGTGGGCAAATCTTCTCTGATCAATACACTGTTAAACCGTAAGCGTTTGGTAAAGACCAGTTCCACACCCGGACGTACCCAGCTCATTAATTTTTTTCTCATAAACAAGGCTTTTTCGTTTGTAGACCTTCCGGGATTCGGATATGCAAGGGTTCCTGATTCTGTGAGAAAAAAATGGGCCCCCATGATTGAAACATACCTTTCAACCAGAAAGACGTTGAAGGGGGTAGTTCTTATCATGGATATTCGACGGATACCCGGTATACAAGAGTTGAATTTCATCGAATGGTTGCATTATTACAACATTCCCAGTATTTTAATACTGACAAAGGCAGACAAACTTTCCAAAACAAAACAGTTGAAACATCATTTCGACATAGCTAAGGCCTTAAGTGTCGATAAAGATGATCTGATCCTCTTTTCAGCCAAATCACGCCTGGGCAAGGATGTGGTATGGGAAGCTGTTGAAGGGTTAATCGGCTACCATTAAAAATCTGCATAAATTGTACTTGGGAAGGTCTGGATAGGCACAGAATTTAGCTGCCACTTTTAAGTGATCTATGGTATAACATGGCGAATATAAAAGATAAGATTGCTGATTTTAGATCTGGATTTGTTGCCATTATGGGGTCTCCCAATGTTGGGAAATCAACGCTATTAAACCAGATGCTGGGCGAAAAAATATCCATTACCTCCAAAAAACCTCAAACCACCCGTAACCGTATCCTCGGTGTTGTGCACAGACCTTCTTCACAACTTGTCTTCATTGACACCCCGGGGATCCATAAAGCAAAACGGCCGTTAAACATCAGAATTGTGGATGCAGCCCTTTCAGCCCTGGGAGATGTGGATATTGTTCTTGTTATGGTTGATGTGGCAAATCCGGACCCGGATTCAGAAACTTTTCTGATAAATAAACTGAAAAAAATAAAAAAACCGGTTGTTCTTGCCCTTAACAAGACAGATATTGTTAAAAAACCTACACTCTTTTCAATTATAGATAAATGGGCAAAGGCGTACTCATTTGAAGCCATAATTCCGGTCTCCGCCATACTTGGAGATCAGATTGAAGAACTTGTTGAAGCCATGGAGGCTCTTTTACCAAAAGGCCCGGCATTTTTCCCTGAAGATACCCTAACCGATTTGCCGGAACGGTTTATTGCCGCTGAAATGATACGTGAAAAGGTTTTCCGTTTAACCGGCCAGGAGATACCATATTCCACTGCAGTTACGTTAGATTCATTTTCTGAAGAGAAAAAAGGTACCCTTGTAAAGATTCATGCAACCATTCATGTTGAGCGCGCTTCACAAAAAGGAATGATAATCGGCAAAAACGGGAGCAAGCTGAAAATGATCGGCACAGAAGCCAGAAAAGAGATAGAACAGATGGTGGGCACCAAGGTCTTTTTAAAGCTCTTTGTACGGGTACATAAAAACTGGAGTAAAGATACTAAAGCACTTAGAAAATTCGGCTATTGATGATTTTGTCTTATCACCCCTGCTTTGAAGCAGATAAAAATTTGCTTTGTGCCGGACGGGAGCCTGACGCTGGTGATCTTGCTGCAATCAAGGCGGCCGATGCCGTAATCCTGCCCCAGGGATGCTATCAATCCCTGTACGAAATGGCACATAACAACTGCGGACATGTGTTTCCCAATTTCAATTCAAGATTCAAGTATGCGGGTAAAATCGGTCAGGCTCGACTATTTCAGGAAAACAATGTACCCTATCCAAGGACTGAAACACATCTACATAGCGATGCATTTGCCGGACACTATGGCGGTTTGCCTTCAAAGCCGGCTTGTAATTTTCCCTTTG
>JAFDEW010000137.1 GCA_019310125.1 Deltaproteobacteria bacterium
CTTTGTCTATTTTATTCGAAAAATAAGGCGTTATAGTAATTGTTTATAAATTTTAGTATCACACTGTGGTATTGTCAATCTTTTTGGCAAGAAAAAATCATAAATCAACTATCGGAAATACAAAAGTAAAGAATCCTGGTCCGCAAGATTAGGTTTCAAGGATCAAATTACGTTTCATCAAACGAAACATCATCTCGCACATGGTTAAGCATGTTCCTCAATATAATAAAGGGTGGCGCCTACGGGTGAGAAGGAGAGAAAAAATATGCTTGCGATTGGAATCAAGAATAAGAGACCAAATCCCAGGTGAAAGGGCAGATTTTTATAGAAAAACTTGAAACGTGTCTTAAAAGGATAAAGTCTCCTGGCGGGAACAAGATCCGTATTGTCCCAGGCGAGAAAAATTGCGGCAATTAATGAAGAGAAAATTGTGAAAAGCGGGCCAAACGGGGTCAGCCAGCCAAGACCCATGATAAAGAGACTCAAAAGAACCGGCACTATGGTTCGGGGGATTTCCTGTTTGACCAGGTAAAAAAACCGACTTAACAACGGCATTTTTTGCGGCTCCTTTTCCTGCCCGGATGCTAAGCGCTCGGTAATTATAGACATGGTGTCCATAATGATCACGCAAAAAAGGATCTGAGAGATAAGATAGGAAAAAACCGATGACAGCACCACGAGAAAAAGAGAAAGCATCCAGGAAAGAAGGTGCCATAGCCATAAAAGCCACCGGCTTTCCGGTCTTGTCCAGATAAGATTTAATATCTCCCGGTGATATACAAGGATCAGGCTTGCGAAAAGGATTGTGATGATAATAACTACGGCAAGCCTGATAAGCCCCAGCATCAAGAGTTTCGGCGTTTTGACTCCCAGCCAAAATCCCCGTATGTTATAAGTGATACCGTCAAATAGTTTCATGTGGTTAAGAGCCTATCGTTTATCCGGCGTTGATTTCGATCTTATGAGGCGCGGCCGATTCAATTTTAGGCAATGAAAGCCTCAACACACCATGGGCAAGCTTGGCATCAATTTTATTTTGTCCTGAAAAACCCGGTCCTTCCCCGCAATGCGGGATCTTCGATGGCCCAGAATTCTTTACTTCACATCTTTGGCCAATTTCTCGAACTGCGCTTTGGTGAGCGGTTTGCCATATGCCGCAAATTGTACTTTGGCGTTTTTATCATTTTTGACAGGCACCCATTTGTTTTCACCTGTCTTGTTCAAGTACACCCACTGCAGCTTATCCGGAACCACGGGAACCACGCCTTTCCACGGGACAACTTTCCCGTCTTTGAAATCCACGACTGTGACTTTATTACCTTTTGCCATCTCACGCACAGCCTTGTTCTGATGACATTGATCGCAGGATCGCCCTTGGGCGGATACGCTATGGGTGAAGTAGGGACAATATGCAATGAACTTTTTGTCCTGATAGACAAGGGTCATGGCACTTCCCGAAGTCACCTGCCCATTATAGTTGATCAACAATACCCAGTCGTTCATAGGGATAAAATTTCCTTTCTTGCCTGTCTTGAGCGCGGAGTCGAAATGACAATTATAGCAGGTCATGGTGTTGCTGACATGACAGGCCGAACAATGGAGTTTATCTGCGTGAGCGCTGTGACTGGGGGTTTTGGTGTCGAATTCGGGAGACTCTGTTTTTTGATCAACATGGCATCCCTGGCAAGTGGCGGAAACACCCTTGGGAGACGGGTGTCTCATGGAGGGCTTGGCGCGGCCGTCGCCATGGACATCGGCTTGGTAATGACAATCTGCGCAGACAAATCCCGAAGCGATGTGAACATCCAGGTTGCCGGCGGCTTTACCGTACTTGAAGGTGAGTTTTGCACGGGTATGACATTTCAAGCAGGTGTTCATATCTTTGGTCTTCTTTTGGGAAAACTCCATTGCAGGTCCATTTTGCACGGCATGACACTGATCGCAGCTCTTAACGTGGCACGTCTTGCATCCCAGGTTGTTATAGGGGATGTTGGTTATGCTCATGAAGCCGTTGGGTTCCTCGTACCAATACCGCATGCCATTGCCGGTAAAATGCAAGCTTTGATTGTAGAAGGATAACAGACAGGGACATTCGGGTTCGGTTGAGTTAGATTCGGGGCACATCACCAACAATAAGACCAATGCGGACGCAACAGCCATCATTTGCTTCCCAATCCGTTTCATATTCATCTCCTTTAAGTTTTTGGGCTTTCCCATGGTTTGTGTACACTTCAAGACCAAGGCCACGGGTGTTGACAAAAAAGGCCGGAACGGGGTTCCCTCGAACGGCCCGTTTCTTTTAGCTGGATCAAACATCGTCTGTTTTACATATCATAATGAAGGTATGATTTAAAGCTTATATAAACGTTATCGACTTAAAGGTCAATACTTGATTTTGTTGTATTCAAGGGCAAATTGGTGTATTAAGGGATAGGTGATCTGAAGTATATGTGGGCGATGAAATCCTTTAAGGAGGTTTAACCATTGACCGGACAGACAACCGGGGCGGCCAGGCTTCGGCAATTATTAGGATCTTCCGAATTTATAATCATGCCTTGCTGTTTTGACGGCATCAGCGCAAAGCTGATTAAGCAGTGCGGGTATTCTCTGACCTTTATGAGCGGTTTTGCGGTTTCAGCCGCACGCTTAGGATTACCGGATACGGGACTTATCTCCTATGCCGAAATGTTGGATCAAGGTCGTAATATCTGCTCGGCGGTGGATATCCCGGTGATTGGAGACGGAGATACCGGCTACGGCAATACGGTAAATGTCAAGCGTACCGTTCACGGGTATATCCAGGCGGGATTCGCGGGCATTATGATTGAGGACCAGCGCAGCCCAAAACGCTGTGGTCACACCATAGGCAAAGAAGTGGTTGAGCGAGAAGAAGCTCTCCTGCGACTGCGTGCTGTGATCGAGGCACGGGATGAAGCGCGTGATCGAGGAGAAGATATTGTAATTGTCGCGCGCACCGATGCACGGGATACGCACGGACTTTCCGAAGCCATTGAGAGAGCAAAGCGCTTTGTGGATATGGAGGCTGATATTATCTTTATTGAGTCCCCTCGTTCGGAAGAAGAAATGCATAGGATTTGCATTGAGGTTGGCGCCTGCCAGATGGCCAATATCCTTGAATATGGGAAAACGCCGGTATTACCGCCCGAGTCACTTAAGGAGATTGGATACAAAATTGCTGCGTATCCGTTAACGCTTCTGTCTTCGGCGGTTTTTGCCATGCGTGACGCTTTGCACTGTATCCGGGAGGGGAAACCTCCTGAACGGATACTTGATTTTACCGAACTGCAGGCTGTGGTTGGGTTTCCGGAATATGATAACACCTTAAGACGTCTTGAAGGTAAGAAACCAGCAAAAGATCATTGATAGGCATTTATTCGCCTTCGCCGCAATACCCTGCAGCTTATTGGAGTGAAACGGAAATCCCGCACGGCGGGGCTGCAGGGATGAACGGCAAGGTGAACCGCGCCGAAGCTCATCAGAGCGAAGGCGGGTTAATTCCGCTATATCATTTCAATATTGGAATAGCTACGTCGCAATTCCGCTTTGATACCCCGCCGCTTGTGGCGGGGAGCTTCATTTCTCGGAGGATTTTTGGCAGTTGGTGGTTTTTGGGCCAAGACACACTCTGCACCTGTCATCACTGCACAACTGACAAAAATAGCAATCCTTGCACGGATGCTTTTTGAGATGTTCCTGCTGTTTTTCAGGAACATAAACTTTTCCCTTTAAGCCGGGTACGGAAACAAATTGCATAATAAGACTCCGGTCGCAGTTAATTACCTTCTGATTCATGTCTTTAAAATAAGAATAGAATCGACAGGTTCAACCCCTCAAACAATACGAGGCTAATTTATTCCTAAAAACAAAAAGGGAACCCCTGTAAAGTTGTTTTAATGTTGTTTGTCTTCTTGAAAAAAGTGAGGAACTAATGCATTCAGAAAAATTACGAGTGACATCCGGAGTCAGCCAACTGGACAACCTGCTTGGAGGGCTCCATATCGGAGATAACGTGATCTGGTATGACAATTCCGGCAGTCTGGCCTCGGTGTATTGTCTGAACTTCATTCAAGCCTCCCAGGCACAAAACAGGCCGCTTATTTACGTCAGCTTTGACCGTTCCCCGAAAAACCTTTTGGAAAAGCTGGGGGTTTTGGCCCAAAACAATCAATTAATCATTCTGGATTGCTTTACATACGGAAAAGGTTCGGGTTCCAAAGTCTTTCTCAATTTTTACAAGAATAAAAAATCCAAGTGGCCCTGCCAAATCATCAGAATAGATGAGCCGCGGCAAACCGACAACGTAATGGACGCCCTTTACGGGATTCATGGAACTCTGGCCGGCGAGGTTCGATTCGTTTTTGAAAGCCTGACCGGCATGCAGGAATTATGGGGAGGCGAGCAGCATCTTATCAACTTTTATTCTCACTCCTGCCCCCGCCTGTACGAATTAAACACCGTTGCGTACTGGATCATCGAAAAGCGGGCTCACTCCGCCAGACTCAGAGCCCAGATCAATCAAATCGCCCAGGTTGCTATTGATTTATCCGTGAAAAGAGGCAAGACGTCATTAACCATTCTAAAAGCTGAGAATCGCGAACTGGATACGATAAACAAATCCTTTAATTACTGGAGCAAAGATCTTAGAATTACGTTTGATTCGGAAAAGCGTTCAACCGAGTGGTTTGATCTGGGATTGCGTTTAAAAGAATTTCGCACCCGACGCGGCCTTTCTCAAACAGAACTGGCAAAACTTGTCGGTGTGACACCCAGCAGTATTTCCCAGGTGGAAAGCAACATCATATATCCGTCCTTACCCGCACTTCTTAAAATGGCGGAAGTTCTGGCTGTTGAATTGAGCTCTTTTTTTAAGGAATCCATTGATATGACCAGCCGGATGATTTTTCCTTCAGACGAAGCGGTGGAGATTAAGTTGTCGAATTTGCCGGAAGGAAATATTTATGCAAAGCTATTGATGCCAGTGGATTTCAAGCCCAAAGCCGAACCTTATCTTCTCGAAATTCCGCCTAAAAAAACTCTGCCATCTCACTTTTTTATCCATAAAGGACAGGAAATCGGATACTTGTTATCGGGCAAGCTGCAACTTAAACTGGAAAAGTCCTTATATACCGTCCGTTCCGGTGATGTGATTTATTTAACCTCTGAAATGCCCTCCCAGTGGAAGAATCCCGGCCCGGGTACGGCTAAGTTGCTCTGGATCAAGATCAAGTAATACAACAGATTCGACAATATCCACTGTTGTCATCTTTCCCCTGTGTTATGAAGATAATTAACCTCATTGATATCCTGTGAAATTTTTAACACCTGTTCTTGATTTCCGTGTGCTGATGCGCAGGGCTTTTAGGAAAATACCGTAAATTTTAAAAACCTCTTGACAACAAGCCATTTTTTAAATATACGTAACATACCGGAAACATTAATAAATACTAATTTTTTAAAATATATTTAAGTAATACTAATAGCCTTAACCACGAGGGAGGATAATATAACAATGCGGACTGTATTTTGAAATGCCGGTATATCTAAAGCATGAAAAAATACAATTAATGGTCGCACAAACAAAGGAGGTGCATCATGAATATGAAAATCGCATTGATTGACAATGATTGTTTTGTTCGGGGAAAACGGACTTTGACCCAAATGGAAAAAATGAATCGTTTAAAAAGTTTTTTCATCAAGTTAAAGAAGAATTATTGCCGGGGCAGAGAGCGTATCTTGAAATTAAGAATTCAGGAACCGATCCAATTACTTTTGAGATTTCTCACTTGGATTGCCCTCCTTTTTAAGAGAGAGGTATACGGGCACAATTACATAAAGAGAGACAGATTACTTGAAATCACAGGTGACGAAGCGGGGGGAAAGCATTATTGTGAATCACCCCGCTTTTCCTTTTGATTAACCGTAACTATTTATAATCCAATAAGAATTGATTTGAGTTTTAAAGCGTGCCTTTTACCCCCTGTCGGTCTTTGTCAAATTCAACTCCTCGCCAGAAATCAAGTGTCATCGGAATATCAATACCTTTTGAAATAGTATCGAAACCTAATCGCAGCAGTTTTATTTACTTTTATAGGGAAATTGCTATGGATTATTGATTGGAGAATTCCCTTTGTTTGTGGTATGGTTTTAAAAATAATATTCTTGATTGCCTTATAGTAAATCAAGCTATAAAGCTGTCAAAGGCTCTAACTAGTGTCTATCCATAAATGGTCTTTTTGCTTGCCCAGCCTGCCCAATGGAATTTATCTTTCTTTTTATTCCATTGGGGTTAAATCCGTATTTAATGTTTAACCGGAGCCCAATCTCTTTTTATTCAAAGTGGAAAACTTTTTGATGAACAATTATCACACAAGCCGTCATATTCTGAATTATAGGGAACTGAGAGAAGCCGGATGGGCTGTTTTAAAGACGGATTCGATAAGCTTGGTGTTTACGTTGCGGGACTCTTATATGATTGATGTCTTTGATCTCGATTCATCAGCGCATGTTGCATACCTTGATTTTGATATTAGAAAGAAGATTATGCTCGGTGACGCCTTTGGCTCACCCGCAATCGGTTTGCCGTTTACCAATCAATTTCGCAAAACATTTGGTAAGGACATTTTTCCGTTTAAGGAGTTAAGATCTCACCATATTGTGGGATTTTTTGTTGAGAGGGAATACAGAAATAAAGGGAAAAAGGGTCTTTGGAATATGGATGAAGTTTTGATGGCTATCGCTCTTGAGATTGCCTTTGAAGAAGGGGTCGAGAGGTTCATCATTAAGCCGACCGGAGATAGATCCCGGTATTATCGCAACAAATTCTACGCAAGAATTCACCCAACCACTGGAAGTGATGTTATTTTGGGAATTAATTTGAGACGGGTCAGAAAAAAACTAAAACACATTGAACTTTATGAAATTAAAGGAAAAACCCATTTGTTTAGGGTAA